>CAMVJF010000230.1 GCA_947167725.1 uncultured Clostridia bacterium
GATTACCTGTGGCTCAGCTTCCTCATCAGCGGCGTATCCATCGCGATCTCGACGGTGCTCATCGCACTGCGCATCAAGGACATCTCGCCCGTGGAGGACACGAGCGAGGAGGCCGCGTATCAGGTGAAGAAGGACGGCCAGAGCATTTTCGCGATCCTCAAAGAGAATCCGATGATCCTCCTCTATCTGCTGTGCGGGACGCTCTACGCCGGCGCTTACGGGCAGTACAGCTTCATCATGCCGCTCGACATGGCCGCCGTCCACGGCGACGCCGGCGCCGTGCTCTTCGGCACGGTTTCGAGCCTCAACTGCATCACGGTCGTGATCTTCACGCCCCTCATCACGCGCCTCTTTGTCAGGATGCGCGACACCGGCAAAATGCTCATGGGCCGCGTGCTCGTCTTTGCGGGCTATATGATCTTTCTCCTGCTGCTCGGGCATATCCCGGGCTACTATCTGGCCATGCTCGTCTTCACCTGGGGCGAGATCTTCGACGTGCTCTCGTCGGGGCCTTACGTCTCGACGCGCATCCCCGCGAGCCATCGCGGGCGCATCAACGGTCTGATGACCGTCGCCTACACGGTAATCACGGGCGGGATCGATCTCGCCGTCGGCCAGTTCTACGACCGCGCGGGCTCCACCTGGACCTGGACGCTCATCCTCACGGTGACGCTCCTCTCCGCCGCGGCGACGATCGTGCTGATGTCGCTGGACAAAAAGGCGTACCCCAAGCTCTATAAGGAAGCCCCTGCGGAGGCGCAGAGCGTCCCGCAGGAAGAAGAATAAACTCTGTTTCTTTGGAGGAAAAACACCATGCTCCATCTGGAAAAGATCGACTACCGCAACGTCTGGGACGTCATCGACCTCAAGGTGTTCCGCACCCAGAAGTCGTTTGTCGCCGACAACGTTATCAGCCTCGTACAGGCTTACAGCGTCCGGGATTCGGAGACCTCCGCCTTCCCCTTCGCCATCTGCAGCGGCAAGAGACCCGTCGGCTTTCTGATGATCGGCTACAACGAGGCCGGGATCTATGATTCCTTCGGCGAAGAGCCGCCGGAGGTCCTGAAGAAAAATTACAGCATCTGGCGTCTGATGATCGACAAGCGGTATCAGGGCCGGGGCTACGGGAGAGAGGCCATCGGGCTCGCGCTTGACTTCATCCGGACCTGGCCCTGCGGAGAAGCGGAATACTGCTCGCTGTCCTACGAGCCTGAAAACCAGGTCGCGGCGAAGCTGTACCGCTCCCTCGGCTTCGTGGAAAACGGCGAGATGGACGGCGACGAGATCGTTGCCGTGCTGAAGCTCTGAGCGAAAACCGTCCCAAACATCAAAAGAGAGAGGCCTCGGCCTCTCTCTTACTGTGTATTTGATCACGCGCGCTCCAGGAATCGCAGCACCTGCTCGCGGCTCTCCAGTGCCGTGCCGGCGCCGACAGCCGTGGAGCAGATCGCGCCGCAGGCGTTGGCGAAGCGCAGCGCCTCGGCGCGGGACGCGCCGCGGAGAGTCTCGGAAACGAAGCCCGCGATGAAGTTGTCGCCCGCGCCCGTCGTGTCCGCCGCGCGGATCGCGCAGGCGCTCAGGCGGATCGTCTCCCGCTCGTTTTTGAACAGACAGCCCTTTGCACCGAGCTTGATCACGACGCTTTTCACGCCGCGCGCGAGGAAGGCGTCGGCCATGTCCTCGGGCGCCTCCTTTCCGGAGTAGTATCGCGCCTCGTCCTCATTGGGCGTGATACAGTCGATAAGGGGGAGCGAATCGCGCAGCTCGTCGAGCGTGAGCTTTCGGAAGTTCGGCAGCTTGGTGTCGGCAAAGACGAGCGAGCCGCCCTCCTTCGCCGCGCGCAGCACGGCGTGGATGATCGCCGGATCGTCGAAGGGCGCGCGGAACAGCGAGCCGAGGATCAGCGCGCGGGCGCCGGAGAAGCGTTCGGCGTAGTTCTCGGGATGGAAGTTGTGACGGTGCGCGCCGTTGGTGATGGACTTCCTTGTCCCGTCGCCGCGGACGAACATCGTCGTGACCGGGGTCGGGTGCTCGGCGGAGCGGACGACGGGCGAGGTGTCCACGCCGCAGCGCCGCAGCGCGCCGAGGATCAGCTCCCCGGCCTCGTCCAGCCCGAGGGAGCAGAGGATGCCGGTCCTAAGGCCAAGCTTCGCCGCGGCCATCGCCTCGTTCACGGCCTCGCCTCCCACGTTCAGTGAGCCGGATTCCGCGCGGTAGCCGGAGGCGGAGACCGGCTCGGGGTCAAAGCCTCGGATGATGGAGTCCACCAGCGCGATGCCGATGCAGATCAGATCAAAGCTCTGTTCCATGGTCGTCCTCCCTGTTCTCCCGCACCTGTGCGCTCTTTTCCGCGCGTGCGGCCTTGATGAGCGAGACCGTCGTCGTCACGGCCACGACGATGCAGGACACGCCGCCGACGATGACCTCGCTGAGCATATCCCTGCCGTCTCCCTTCCCGTGGATCCGTATGTCTGAGGCAATTATAGCAGAGTGCGCGGGAAAACACAACGCGGCGCTTTTCTTTTCCATGCTTGCAAGCGCGGCGCCGGGGTGTTACAATGATCGTGCGGCGTCTCCGCCGCGCTTCAGACAGCTCGGCCCGCAGGAGGAACGAAACATGAGCGCAGTTCAGAACGCATATTACCGCGGCTTCCAGGCCGTGTTCAACGTCGCCGCGCGCTGCCTCTACTGGCGGCGGCCGATCCCGGTCTCCGGCGCCGGCGCGATCGGGAAGATCCCCGAACTGCTGAAGGCCGAGAAGGTCTCGAAGGTCATGGTCGTCACCGGCCCCACCGTCGGGAAGAAGCTCGCGCCGAAGATCTTCGCCGAGCTCGACGCGGCCGGCGTCGCCTATACGCATTTCTCCGAGGTCGAGGCCAACCCCTCGGTCAACACCGTTGAGCGGATCCGGGAGCTCTATCTTGAGAGCGGCTGCGAGGGCTTCATCGCCATCGGCGGCGGTTCGCCGATGGACGCGGCCAAGGCCGCGGCCGCCCGCGTCGTGCGTCCGCACACCGAGCTCGGCAGGATGGCCGGGCTTCTGAAGGTCGGGAAAAAGATCCCGCCCTATATCGCCGTGCCCACCACGGCGGGGACCGGCTCGGAAACGACGATCGCCGCCGTCATCACCGACAGCGGGACCCACCACAAATACGCGCTGATGGATCTGCATCTGGTGCCGAAATACGCCGTGCTCGACCCGGAGATGACGCGCGAGCTGCCGCCGAAGATCACCTCGACGACCGGCAT
>CAMVJF010000231.1 GCA_947167725.1 uncultured Clostridia bacterium
GAAGCACCCGCCCCAGCCCCAGACCTCCGGCGGAAAGAGCCGCGAGGGCGTCAAGCCCGCGGAGCCGGAGGAGAAGCCGAGCCTCGACGAGCTGATGGATCAGCTCGAGTCCCTCGTCGGCCTCGAGAATATCAAGAAGGACATCAAGAGCCTCATCAACCTCATCAAGGTCCGCAAGCTGCGCGAGCAGAACGAGCTGCCGGTCGCGCCGATGAGCCTGCACATGGTGTTCATGGGCAACCCCGGCACCGGCAAGACCACGGTCGCGCGTCTCGTCGGCGGGCTCTACGCCGCGATCGGCGCGCTCGAGAAGGGCCAGCTCATCGAGGTGGACCGCTCCGGTCTCGTCGCGGGCTACGTCGGCCAGACCGCGCTCAAGACCCAGGAGGTCATCAAGTCCGCCCTCGGCGGCGTGCTCTTCATCGACGAGGCCTATTCCCTCTCCAACGGCGGCGAGAACGACTTCGGCCGCGAGGCTATCGAAACGATCCTCAAAGCCATGGAGGACCACCGCGACAATCTCGTCGTGATCGTCGCGGGCTACACCGGGCCGATGCGCGAGTTTCTCGACTCCAACCCCGGCCTCGAGTCGCGCTTCAACAAATTCTTCTATTTTGAGGACTACACCGGCCCGCAGCTCATGGACATCTTCCTCCTGCAGTGCAAGAAGAACCGCTACGTCCTCAACGAGGAGGCCGACGCCGCGGCGCGGAAGCTCTTCGACGAGCTCTACGCCGAGCGCGGCGAGAACTTCGGCAACGGCCGCTACGTCCGCAACCTCTTCGAGGATATGGTCGTGCGCCACTCCAACCGCATCGCGGCCATGGAGAGCCCGACGAAGGACGACCTCATCACCGTCCTCCCCCAGGATCTCGAGGATCCCGACGAGGACGGGGACGAAGCCGACGAATGAAGCGAAGATTCCCGGAGAAAAGAACGCCGGCGTGCCTCTCGGCACGCCGGCGTTCTTCTCTTGTCGGCAGTTATTTGTAGCGGATCTGCGGCCGGTAGAACTCGAAGATCACCGCGTCCTGTCCCTTTTCGTTCTGCGGCTCGTGCGAGGTCCAGGCGACCTTCATCGCGCCGAGGCACTCGGCGAAACGCACGCTCAGCGGGCGTCGGATCAGCTTGTAGGCGATAAACTGCGGGCGGGCGAGGAAGTTCAGCAGGCAGTGGCTGAGCAGATAGCTCTGCAGCCTGCCGCGGCCCTCATAGTCGTCCGTCGCGAGCTGTCCGCGCAGGAGCTCCGGCGCGTGGAAGCGGAACCAGGAGACGATCAGCGGGTTGAAGCTCTCGATGCAGACCTCGCCGGGATAGGCGGCGAGCAGGTCATAGGTCTTGCGGCAGAGCTCGCGGTTGTGCGGCCCGTTTTTCAGCTCGCAGATGATCGCGCCGCGCCCGCCGACGGTGTTGAGCACGTCGGAGAACAGCGGGATGCGCTCCTCCGTCCCGCACAGCGGGAACTTCTGCAGCTCCGAGAACGTGTAGTCGTCCACGCGGCCTTCGACGCCGCAGACGCGCTTGAGCGTGTCGTCATGGAACACGACGACCTGGCCGTCCCGCGTGAGCTGGACGTCCAGCTCCATGCCGTAGCCGGCGGCGGAGGCCAGCTCAAAGGCCTTCAGGGAGTTTTCCGGCACGCTCTTGTCGCGGCTGTGCAGACCGCGGTGGGCGAAGTTGCGGCCCAGGAAGGGCGCCTTCTGGCCCTTGGTCGCGTGACCGGGCGCGAGCAGGAACACGGGCAGCGCAGCCGCCGCCGCGCCGCAGGCAAGCAGAATCTTTTCAGCTTTCTTCATGGTCTTTCCTCTTTTCAAATGATCTGGCGTCCCGGAGACGCCGGGAAAGGGCGGCGGTCAGTCGTCGGCGCCGAGCGCCTCGAGCCCGGTGACGTTCGCGACCTTGCCGGCCTTGATGTTCTTCACGAGCGCGGTAAAGACCGTGCAGCTCAGCAGCGTCAGGATGCAGGCGTAGACCGGCAGCGCGCGCCAGGCCATCGCAGCCTTCAGCACAAGACCGAGCAGAATGGGCGTGACGGTCTGGGCGGACATGGACGCGGCGTAGTAGAAGCCGGTGAACTTGCCGATCTTCTTGGCCGAGCAGAGCTCGACCACCATCGGGAAGGAGCAGTTGTGCACGAGCGCCATGCCGAAGCCCTTGAGCGCCCACACGGCGTAGAGCAGCACCGGGAAGGTGAACTCGCCGTGGGCGGAGCTCTCCTGGACGAGGCCGGTCGGCCGCACGAAGCACATGATGACGAGGCCGAGGAAGGTGATCATCAGACCCGCGGAGATCGTCCACTTGCGCCCGATCTTCTCCGCGATGCCGCCGGCGATCGCGAAGCCGAGCACGGAGGCGAGACCGCCGAGGATCGTGAGGTACATCGTGGCGCTGGAGACGGACTTGAGGTAATAGATGACGTAGTTGCCGATGTAGGTGCCCAGCGCGTTGTCGGACATGAACCACAGGAACTCGGCGCCGAGGATGGCCAGGAGCATGGCCTTGTTTTCCTTGCTCATGGGCTTGTCGTCGTCGATCGGGGTCGCGACCGCGGCGAGCCGCTCGCCCAGCTCCAGCTCATCCTTGAGCTGCTCGGCGAGCTCGTTCTCCCGGATGGTCTTGAAGAGCACGAGCGCGGAGATCACCATCAGCACCGAGCCGACGATGAAGGGCAGCTCGATCGTCCAGAGGTTGCGCTCGGCGCTCGGAGCGTTGATATAGGAGCTCATCACGAAGAAGATGCCGAGCACCGTGGCGAAGGCGCCGCCGAAGTAGCCCATGATGTTGATGATGCCGTTGGCCTTGGCGCGCAGGGGCTTGGGCGTGATGTCCGGCATCAGCGCGACGGCCGGGTTGCGGTACATCATCATGAAGATCAGCACGACCGCCATCATGGCCACCATGCCGGCGATGTTGTTCTTGTGGAAGAACAGCGGGATGAAGGGGAAGGCGATCGCGGAGACGAAGGTGCCCACGAGGATGTAGGGCATGCGCTTGCCGATCGGGGTCCTGGTCTTGTCGGAGAGATTTCCGAAGATCGGCAGCAGGATCAGCGCGGCGAGGTTGTCGCAGGCCATGATGATGCCGACGATCCACTGGACGTTCAGGATCTTGTCCGGGTCGCTGGCCTTGAGCTCTGCGGAGGTCATTTCATAGATGTTGCGCGCGAAGATGTCGGTCAGGAAGGTCGGGCACCAGGAGTCGTAGACCTGCCAGAGCAGGAGGAT
>CAMVJF010000232.1 GCA_947167725.1 uncultured Clostridia bacterium
CTTACGTTTTCGTAAGATTGCCCCGCTGTCGTTGAAAGCGGGGCATTTTTCGTATATAATCCATAGCAAGAAATCACACCTCTTTTAGGAGGATGCTATGCAAACAACGATCCTGCTTGTCGAGGACGACGCCGTTTTGCGCCGGGGGCTCGCGGAGCTGTTTGCCCGCGAGGGCTACCGGGTGATCGAGGCCGTGTCCGTGCGCGAGGCAAAGGAAAAACTGAATAGCGAAGTACAGGCCGTTGTGCTGGATGTGGGTTTGCCGGATGGCGACGGCGTAACGCTTTGCCGCGCATGGCGGGAGGCCGGAGAGCAGAGGCCGATCCTGTTCCTCACGGCAAAGGACGAGGAACTGGATGTAGTACGCGCGCTGGACTCCGGTGGAAACGACTATGTGACCAAGCCTTTTCGGATGCAGGAGCTGCTTTCCCGCGTCCGTGTGCTGCTGCGCAGCACGAAGCCTCAAACGATCCGGCGCGACAGCTTTACCGTGGACGAAAGCAAAATGCAAATTGTGAAGGACGGCGAACCTCTGCCCTTGACGCTGACGGAATACAAGATCGTAAAAATGCTGATGGAGCGCCGAGGCGTCGTGCCGCGGAATCTACTGCTGGAAGTCCTGTGGGACGACGGGAGTAAGTTCATCGACGATAATACCTTGTCCGTTCACATGAGCCGCCTGCGCGAGAAGATCGGCGCAGAGCACATCAAGACGATCCGGGGAGTGGGGTATCAATGGTCGGATACATGATTTCAGCCGTCCTCCTGCTTGTCGTGATCGTGCTGGCCGTGAAGCTCCTGTTGCAGAGGAAACGCCTGCGGGACTTGGCGGAATCTATGGAGGACTATTTGAACCGCGGCGGCGAGCCTGCGCCGTTTTCTCTCCGCGAGGACACGGTCGCTCCCGTGGAGAACGCTGCCTCGGAGCTGGAAAACCGCATTGCGGTACTGACGGAACGGCTGCGAGAGGAAAACGAGCGTACCAGCTCCCTCACGGCGGACATTTCCCATCAGCTCAAGACGCCGCTGGCCTCTCTGCGCCTGTTCGTGGAGATGGACGAGAGCGCACACATGGCCGAAGAACTCGGCCAGATCGAGCGCATGGAGAAGCTGATTGGCAGCCTCCTGCGGCTGGAAAAGCTCTGCGCCGATGGCTATGAATTTACCTTTGCCGAGCAAGCCGTGAGGCCTCTGATTGAAAACGCCTGGGAGAGCCTGCGCGCTCTGTGGCCGAAAAAGCACATGGAGATCGAGGGCGACGCCGCCCTCCGCTGCGACGGCAAATGGCTGGGCGAGGCGTTTCAAAACCTCCTCAAAAACGCCTGTGAGCACACAGCGGAGGATGGTCAAATATGGGTTATCATTGAACAGACAGAGCACACCTTCTATTGCTCTGTTGAGGATAACGGCGGCGGTGTACGGGAGAAAGATCTGCCGCACATCTTTGAGCGCTTCTATCGCTCAGAGGATCAGGCACAAAGCGGCTCCGGCCTGGGTCTTGCCATTGTGAAAGAGATCGTGTACCGGCACCACGGGCATGTCAGCGCTGAGAATGGAAAGAACGGCCTGCGGATCAATTTGGAGATTCCGATCCTCAACCTTACGAAAACGTAAGGTAAAAGTCACCGAAAAGTAAGATTGACCTTGTATGATACAGCCAAAGGGCAAAACCGCTCTTTGGCTATATTCATACGAACAAAATCGAAGCCCAACGAAGTGGGTTCGATTTTGAAAGGAAAAACAAGGCAGGCGGTCGATGTGACGGCGCCTGCGTCGGCACATGACCTCGCTGCCTTGCTTTGACGCTGGAGGAATGATATGAACATTATCAGCTGTGAAAATCTGACCAAGACCTACGGAAGTGCCGCCGCGCCTGTTCACGCTCTGCAGGACGTGAGTCTCGCGTTTGAGCAGGGCTCCTTTACCGCGATCACCGGCAAATCCGGCAGCGGCAAATCCACGCTCCTGCATTTGCTCAGCGGGCTGGACAGGCCGACAAGCGGCGAGGTCATCTATCAAGGGAAGAATCTCTTTTCCTACAACGACAACCAGCTTTCGGTGCTGCGCCGCCGCCGCTTCGGTTTTGTGTTCCAGAGCTATAACCTTGTCCGCGAGCTGACGGCACAGGAGAACATCCTGCTGCCCGTGATGCTGGATGGACGCAAGCCGGACGAGGCGCACATCGGCCACTTGATCGAGCTGCTGGGGATTGAGGATCGTCTTTCCCATCTGCCCGGCGCCATGAGCGGCGGCCAGCAGCAGCGGGTGTGCATCGCCCGCGCCCTGGCCAACAAGCCCGCCATTCTCTTTGCGGACGAGCCCACCGGCAACCTGGACGGCAAGACCGGGCGCGAGGTACTGTCCCTCATGCGCACCGTGGGCAAGGAGCTGGGGATCACGCTCATCATGGTCACGCATGATCTCGGCGTGGCCGAGCAGGCGGAGCGCGTAATCCGTCTGGAGGACGGCCAGGTAGCCGAGGACAGCGGGGCGGTGAGCGTATGAAGCGGCTCAGCATCAACCACATTTCCGCGGCGTCCATCCGCGCAAACCGCAAGACCTACCTGAGCCTCGCCGCCGGGATCGTGCTTGCGGTGGTACTGGCAACGGTCATGACGCTCTGTGCCTTTGGACTCATCGAAGCCCGGGAGCAGCAGGTCGTGCAGACCGTGGGTCATACAGACTGTATTTTGCTGGACGAGCCGGACATTACAGACGAATCCCTGCGACAGAGCGGCTTGTTTGACAGGATCGGGCATCAGTTCGTCGCCGCCTCGGTCATAGACAGCAATGTATATCTGGGCTATCTGGACGAGGCGGGACAGGACATTCTCTGCCGCGCCCTGGCCGAAGGGCGCATGCCCGAGCAAAGCGGCGAGATTGCCATCGAGCGCAGCGCGCTGGAAAAATTGCGGCTGGAAGCGGAAGTGGGCGACACGGTGACCTGGACGCTGCTGCCCGTGGACGGCGTACCGGAGGAACACAGCTTTACCATCGTGGGTATTCTGCGGGAGCAATCCGGGGCGTTGGATGTGAGCGGCTTCTTTTGGTCGTCCGATGGCGTTCTGAACTGGCCTTCGGCGCTCATTTCCCCCGATGAATCCTTTGCAACCGGCCGTCTCGTGCAGCACCGCGCCATGACCTATGCCCCCTTTGCCTCTCTCTCCCAGGTGGAGAAGCGCTATGACTATGGCCGTTTCTTCGGCGTAAGCCGCACCCA
>CAMVJF010000233.1 GCA_947167725.1 uncultured Clostridia bacterium
CCGAATCCGTCACCGAGGGGCATCCCGACAAGATCTGCGACCAGATCTCCGACGCCGTGCTCGACGCGATCCTCGAGCAGGATCCCGAGGGCCGCGTCGCCTGCGAGACCACGGTCTCCACGGGTCTCGTCCACATCATGGGCGAGATCTCGACAAGCTGCTACGTCGACATTTCGCGCATCGCGCGCGAGGTCATCCGCGACATCGGCTATGACCGCGCGAAGTACGGCTTCGACTGCGACACCTGCGGCGTGATCCTCAACATCGACGAGCAGTCCGGCGACATCGCCCTCGGCGTGGACAAGTCCCTCGAGAGCAAGCAGGACGGCGACGCCGCGCTGCAGAACGGCGCAGGCGACCAGGGCATGATGTTCGGCTACGCCTGCCGCGAGACCCCCGAGCTGATGCCGCTGCCGATCTCCCTCGCCCACGCGCTGGCCAAGCGTCTCGCCGCCGTGCGCAAGAGCGGTCTCGTCGACTATCTCCGTCCCGACGGCAAGACCCAGGTCACGGTCGAGTACGACGAGGCGCGCCGCCCGGTCCGCGTCGACACCGTCGTGATCTCGACACAGCACGCGCCCGAGGCGACGATCGAGACGATCCGCCGCGACATGATCGAGCTGGTCGTGAAGCCCACCATCCCCGCGGAGCTGCTCGACGAAAACACGCGCTACTTCGTCAACCCCACCGGCCGCTTCGTCATCGGCGGCCCGCAGGGCGACTCCGGTCTGACCGGGCGCAAGATCATCGTCGACACCTACGGCGGCAGCGCCCCGCACGGCGGCGGCGCCTTTTCCGGCAAGGACCCGACCAAGGTGGACCGCAGCGCGGCCTACGCCGCCCGCTGGGTGGCCAAGACCGTCGTGGCGGCCGGTCTCGCCGACCGCTGCCAGGTCCAGCTCGCCTACGCCATCGGCGTAGCGCAGCCCGTGTCCGTGCTCGTGGAGACCTTCGGGACCGGCGCGGTCGACGACGCGCTGCTCGCGCGCGCCGTCGGACAGGTTTTTGATCTGCGGCCTACGGCCATCATCCGCGATCTCGGGCTGCGCCGCCCGATCTATCGCTCTCTCGCCGCTTACGGTCACATGGGCCGCGAGGAGCTTGGCGTGAAGTGGGAGTCCACCGAGCGCGCCGACGCGCTCAGGACGGCCGTCGCCGCCCTCGCGGACGGATCGTGCCGGCAGGGGCACAGAGCATGAATTGCCCGTATTGCGGCTCGCCCCTCCGGGCGGGCGACCGCTTCTGTCCCAACTGCGGCGCGTCTCTCGCCGCGCAGCAGGCCGCGGAGCTCTCCTCGGCGCTGCGCGCCGCGCAGGAGTTCTCCGGCGCCGCGGCGATCTCTTCCGGCGCGGAGGCGCTTGACGAGACGCCGAGCCTGACCCGCGACTTCGCCGTGACCCGCGAGCGCTTCAACCTGATCCTCGGCGGGACGCTGCTGTGGGGCTTTGTGATGAACATCCTCTTCTGCATCTTCTTCGGCCGGGCCGCGGCGCAGCTGCCCTACGAGGCGATCCTGATCGCCTACATCGTCCTGGCATTCATCGGTATCCTGATCAACACCCGCTCGACAAAGCCGATCTGGAGCTTTGTCGGTTACAACCTCGTGGTGCTGCCGCTGGGGCTCGTGCTCTCGGTGCTGATCGAGGACGCGGGCGCGGACGCCGTGCGCGAGACCTTTCAGATCACGGCCGCCGTCACGGCGGGCATGCTGCTGCTGTCGAACTGGAAGCCGGAGGCCTTCTCGAGAATGGGCCCATGTCTGCTCGGCGCGCTGCTGCTGACGGTGGCGGCAGAGCTGGTGCTCTTTCTGTTCAACCGCAGCTTTGCGCCGATCAACATCATCGCGGCGCTGATCTTCTGCCTCTACATCGGCTTTGACTGGGCGCGCGCCCAGCAGCGCCCCTGCACCGCGGACAACGCCATCGATTCGGCCTGCGCGCTGTACCTCGACATCATCAATCTGGCGCTGCGCATCCTCGCCTCCCGCTCCCGCCGCCGCGACTGACGCGGAGAGGCCGTGCGATGAAGAAAAACTCTTGCAAAAGCGCCGAAAATACTGTAAAATAAACCAGCTAAAGCATGCAAACAGAACTATTATGATCGGGAGGTCCCCTTATGATTACTGCAGGCGATTTCAGAAACGGCGTTACCTTTGAGATGGACGGCCAGGTCATGCAGGTCGTCGAGTTCCAGCACGTCAAGCCCGGCAAGGGCGCGGCCTTCGTCCGCACCAAGATGAAAAACGTCATTACCGGCGCCGTCACCGAAACTTCCTTCAACCCCACCGCGAAGTTCGAGAACGCCACCGTCGACCGCGTCTCGATGGAGTATCTCTACAACGATGGCGATCTTTACTACTTCATGAACCCCGAGACCTATGACCAGGAGCCCGTCAACGCCTCCGTCCTCGGCGACAACTTCAAGTTCGTCAAGGAGAACATGGAGTGCACGATCTACTCCTACAAG
Organism: uncultured Clostridia bacterium; assembly: GCA_947167725.1. Taxonomy (GTDB): domain Bacteria; phylum Bacillota; class Clostridia; order Oscillospirales; family Oscillospiraceae; genus Limivicinus. Next base: position 2,467 of record CAMVJF010000233.1, read on the forward strand.
GGCAAGGTCTTCAACGTCGAGCCGCCCTTCTTCGTGGAGCTCGAGGTCACCGAGACCGATCCCGGCTTTGCCGGCAACACCGCCACCAACGCCACCAAGCCCGCGACCCTCGAGACCGGCGCGGAAATCAAGGTCCCGCTGTTTATCGAGCGCGGCGAAAAGATCAAGGTCGACACCCGCACCGGCGAGTACCTGTCCAGAGCCTGAGCGTTCCCCCGCGGAACGACAGCGTGTGATAAGGAGGTCTTCTCTATGACGATCGTTGAAAAAGCCGCTTACCTCAAGGGCCTGACCGAGGGACTCGGGGTCGATCCCGCCTCCCGCGACGGCAAGCTCTGGGGCGCGCTCAATGAGCTGCTGGGCGATATCGCCCACGAGATCGAGGACCTTCAGTCCTCGCAGATGGACTTTGCCGATTCGATCGACGAGATCGGCGAGGAGCTGGGCTACCTCGAGGAACTGACCTGCGACCTTGACCGGCCGGAGGATTTCGAGGACGACGAGGACTTTGAGGAAGAGGACGACGAGGACTTCGAGGACGAGGAGGAAGACGGCGAAGAGGACGACGAGGAGGAAGAGCTTCCCTTCGACGGCGTGCTCTACGACGTCAAGTGCCCCGTCTGCGGCGAGGAGATCACCTTCGACGAGGACACGCTCGAAGAAGGCTCGATCGAATGCCCCAAGTGCGGCGAGACGCTGGAGTTCGACCTCTCCGGCGAGGACAAGTAAAAAAACAGGCAAAG
>CAMVJF010000234.1 GCA_947167725.1 uncultured Clostridia bacterium
CCGGTCACGTTGCAGGCGGTGCCGAAGCTGTCCTGCAGGGCGAAGATCGCCAGCATCAGCGCGGTGCCGTCGTCGTCGAAGCCGAGCACGCCGATGATCAGGCCGAGCGAGGCCATGACCGTGCCGCCGGGGACGCCGGGCGCGCCGATGGCGAAGATACCGAGCAGCAGACAAAACAGGATCATCGTACCGGGGCCGGGGATCTGACCGTAGAGCATCTTTGAGATCGTCATGCAGAAGAAGACCTCGGTCAGGACCGAGCCGCAGAGGTGGATGTTGGCAAAGAGCGGAATGCCGAAATCGACCATGTCGCGGCGCAGCACTCTGCTCCTGCGCGCGCCGTCGAGCGCGACGGAGAGCGTTGCGGCGCTGGACATCGTGCCGACGGCCGTGAGGTAAGCCGGTCCGTAGTGGCGGATGACCTCCCAGGGGCTGCGGCGCGAATAGGCGCCCGCGGCCAGATACAGCACCGCCAGCCAGACGAAGTGGCCGAGCATGACGATCCCGATGACCTGCAGGAAGGCGGGGAGCTGGTGCGTGATCATGCCCTCGTAGCTGAGATTGCAGAAGGTCGCGCAGATATAAAACGGGAGCAGCGGGATGATCACGCGCTCGACGATCTTCAGTACGATGTTCTGGAACTCCTCGAGCAGCCTGCAGGTGGTCTCGCTCTTTGTCCACACCGCCGCAAGCCCGAGCAGCAGCGAGAAGGCCAGCGCGCTCATGACCGGCATGATCTGCGGGATATTGAGCTGGAATACGATCCCGGGCAGCTCGCGCAGGCCCTCCACGTCCGTCACGATCGACAGATGCGGGATCAGGGCGTAGCCGGCGCCCGTGCTCATCAAGGCCGCGCAGATGGAGCTGAGATAGGCGATCGAGACCGCGGCGAGCAGCATGCGCGAGGCGTTGCTGCCCATGCGTGTGATCGATGGCGCGATGAAGCCGATCACGATCAGCGGTACACAGAAGGTGATGAGCTGACCGAGGATATACTGGATCGAAACGACGACCTTCATGGCGCCCTCGCCGAAGAGGCGTCCGAGCAGGATGCCGACGGCCAGCGCGGCGATGAGCCTGAAGGGAAGACTGGTCAATACTTTTTTCATGCTGTTCTCCTGTTCATTCGCTTTTTTCCCGTTTTTTCAGCGCCGCGAGCGGGATCGCGACAAGCAGCAGCACAACGGCCGCCGCGAGATAAATGCCCGGCGTCGGAACGGTCTTGACCTGGCCGAGCTCGATATAGGTGCTCTGGCCGCCGCGGATCACGGCCGCGCCGATCATCGGGCCGATCACCATCGGCAGCATGACCGCGAAGATCATGCGGATGCCCTGGAAGTGGCCGACCTTGTCCTGCGGGGTCCAGTCGCGGATGTTCGCGCCGAGGGCGGCCGAGACCATCATATAGCCGCTCATCATCACCGTGCCGGCGAGGATCACGCCGATCTGCGTGCGCACGAAGTACATGCCCGCGAGCCCCGCGAGCATGATCGCCGCCGCCGGATAGACGAAACGGATCTTGCCCGCGCGGTCGATGAAGCGCCCGGAGACGACGCTCACGATCGAGGCGACGATCAGCACCACGCCCAGGACGATCGCATAGTCGTTGATGCCGAGATAGTTCTGGATGTAAATGATGAGGAAGGGGAAAAACACCTGGACCGCGACGGAAAAGAGGCAGAAGGCGGCGAAGGAGAGATACAGCTCCGGATTCTCGCGCACCACCGCGGGGCGCAGACCGTAGAGCAGGTTCCGGAAATAGCTGTCGCGCCGCGGCTTGAGCGTCGGCTCGTCGCGCACGAGGAAGAGGGCGATGAGGCCCACGGCCGTGACCGCGCCGCCGAAAATCGCGAAAAAGTCCTTCCATCTCCCCTGCTGCGTCAGCCCGTCGAAGAGGCCGAAGATGATGAGCATGGAGATCAGCGGCAGGATCGCGAGCACGCTCTCCGCGCGGCCGCGGTTGGAGCTGTTCGTCACGTCGGTGACGTAGGCGTTGAAGGCCGCGTCGTTCGCCGTCGAGCCGAAGAAGGTCATCACGCAGTCCATGACCACGACCATCACGGCCGCGGCGGCCGCCGCGTTCGCTCCGGGGAAGAGACGTGCGGCGTTCCCGGGCGTGATCAGTCCGAAGGCCGCCGTGGAAAAGCCCCAGAAGATATAGCCCAGCGCGATAAAGGCGCGGCGTCTGCCGACGCGGTCGGACAGCGCGCCCATGAGCAGCGTCGTCAGCGTCGCGACGACGGCGGAGGCGCCGACCATCGCGGAGATATAGCGCGGATCGGTCGAGATCGTGTTGTAGAGGAACACGTTGAAATACATGTTCTCGATCGTCCAGGCGAACTGGCCGAAGAGCCCGACCAGCAGCAGGACCGCCCATTTTCTTGCGCCGAGTTTGTTCTCCATCTCCCTGTCCCCTTTCGTTCTCAGCGTACCAGCTCGATCACGGCTTCGACCAGACGTGCCGCCGCGTCGAGATTTTCCTTCGTCGTATGCTCATAGGGGCCGTGGCAGCAATAGCCGCCGGTGCCCAGATTCGGGCAGGGCAGCCCGCGGAAGGAGAGCTGCGCGCCGTCCGTGCCGCCGCGGATGGGGATGCGCCGCGGCTCGAGACCGATCGTGCGGACCGCGCGCTCGGCGAGCTCGACGATCTCCATGCGGTCTGCAAGCTTCTCGGCCATATTGCGGTACTGCTCGCGGATCGTGAGCTTCGCGGTCCCCTCGCCGTACTTTTCGTTGATGCTCTTCTCGATGGCGCGCATCCGCTCCTCCTTGTCCGTGAGGAGCGCGGCGTCGTGGTCGCGCAGGATATAGTTCAGCTCGGCCTTCTCCACGCTGCCCTTCATATCGGTCAGATGGAAGAAGCCCTCGTAGCCCTCGGTCTCCTCCGGGACGGCGTGCGCGGGCAGCATGGCGTTGATCTCCATGGCCACGCGCGAGGCGTTGATCATCTTGCCCTTGGCGCTGCCGGGATGGATGTTGAAGCCCGCGACCTCCCAGTGCGCCGCCGCCGCGTTGAAGGTCTCGAAATTGATCTCGTCGAGCTCTCCGCCGTCGACCGTATAGGCGAAGTCCGCCCCGAAGCGTTCGAGATCGAGCAGCGCGGCGCCGTGGCCGACCTCCTCGTCCGGCGTGAAGCAGACGGCCACGCGGCCGTGGGGGCGGCCGTCGGCGAGGATGCGCTCGCAGGCGGTCATGATCGCGGCGATGC
>CAMVJF010000235.1 GCA_947167725.1 uncultured Clostridia bacterium
GTCCTTGATAAAGGCGTAGGAGGTCGGGTCCCAGGCGGTGTAGCCGCGGGCCTCAAAGGTCGCGCGAAGGCCGCCGGAGGGGAAGCTGGACGCGTCCGGCTCGCCCTGGATCAGCTCCTTGCCGGAGAATTCCATAATGACCTTGCCGCCGTCGATCGGGGAGATGAAGCTCTCGTGCTTCTCGGCGGTGATTCCGGTCATGGGCTGGAACCAGTGGGTAAAGTGGGTCGCACCCTTTTCGATCGCCCAGTCCTTCATCGCGTTGGCGACGATATTGGCCGCCTCGCTGTCAAGCCGGAGGCCCTCGTTGATCGAGCGCTGGACCTGCTTGAACACGTCTCTGGGCAGTCTGGCCCGCATGACGGAATCGTTGAATACCATCGAGCCGAAGCTCTCCGTTACCGTGTTCATAGTCGTCCCTCGCTTTTTGATGATATATGTGAAATGTTAATTCCAATTCCGCGGTTTGTCAATTGCTTTTTGCTTGCCGCGGGATGATTTCTGTGCTATTCTGTGCATATGGAACAACATATTTTTGGAAACCACGGAGGTTTTGCGCCATGATCGATCCGAGAGACGTCATGAAGGTCGACGACGAAAACTGGGAGGACTTCAAAAAGGAAGCCCTGAAGGACGAGCTGTTCTACAATGGCCCGGGCGATCTGCTCGACACGCCGGAGGGGCGCGCGAAGTTCTGCCGTTTGAACGTAACCTCGATCTTCAACAAACCGGACCCCGAGTTCCCGACCTACAAGATCTGGGTCTACAACCTGCAGGGGCAGGGACTCATCATCAAGAAGCTCAGCCGCGTCGACCACGCCGTGATGGAAAACATCGAATACGACGCCGACGGCAACGAGGTCAGCCGCTCCTACGAGCCGGCCTGAGCGTTCTCCCCTCTTCGTGATCCCCTATTACCGAAAGGAAAGGTGTATTCTGATGGAAAAGAAAAACTCCTCTATACTCGGCCTTGTCTGCGCGCTCGTCGTCGGCGGCGCCTTCTGGGCGATCGACCGCTTCGTCTTCAGCCATCCGATCTTGAGAGTCATCGCCATGGCCGGCGGCGTCCTCTTCTGCGCGGGACTGCTCTCGCTGATCCTCAGCGCGATCAAGCCCGCGTCCCATCGCGCGCGCACCGTCATGACCCTGCTGGCGAGCCTGACGCGCTATGTCGCCGCGATCGTGATCCTCTGCTGGGCGCTGTCGATCTTCGGCGTGGATGTCAACACGATCGTCGCAAGCGTCGGCGTGGTCGCGCTGATCGTCGGCTTCGGTGCCGAGAGCCTGATCGCGGACATGGTGACAGGCTTCTTCATGCTCTTTGAGAACCAGTACAACGTCGGCGATATCGTCGAGGTCAACGGCTTCCGCGGCACGGTCAAGGAGATCGGCATCCGCACGACCTCGATCATCGACGCCGGCAAGAACGTCAAGATCATCAACAATTCCGAGATGAAGAACATCCTCAACCGCTCCAACAACGCCTCGATCGCCACGGCCACCATCGACATCCCCTACGCCACCGATCTCGAGGCGCTCGAAGCGAAGCTCCCCGCGCTGATGGAGAGCATCTACGCCAGGCACGGCGACACAATGCTTTCCGCGCCGCGCTATCTCGGCGTGCAGGCGCTCGGCGAGTCCGCCGTCACTCTCAAATTCATCGTCGAGATCGACGAGAGCAACATCTTCAGCGTGCCGCGCATCCTCAATCACGATCTGCTGCTCGGCTTCCGCGCGCTGGGCGTGGAGTGCCCCTTCCCGCAGCTCGACGTGCACAACGGCTGATGCGTCATGGCGATACGAGACGATGAATTCCCGATCCGGGAGGAGCATCCTCCCGTGTCGGAGGAATTCTCCCTGCCGTGCGAGGAGGCGGAGTTTCGTCCCCCCTCGGCGGAGGCGGAGTTCGGCGAGCCGTCGGGAGGCGATCACGAGAATCCCGATCCGGCGCTGGAATTCGACCCACCCGGCAGCGGCAGGACAGAATTGCCCGTCCCGCAAGGGCGCAGACGCGCGCTGAAGCGTCTGCTCTACGGCGCCTTCGCGCTCGTGCTGCTGGGCCTGTTCTTCGGCAGGGCGGACGGGCGGACGCAGCCCACGGCCGTAATCCCGACGCCCCTGTACAGCTCGGCCTCGGATATCCCGCTGCCCTCCGCCGCTCCTACGGCGGAGCAGACGCCGGAGCCTGTCAGCCCCGTACCCGAGATTCGCCCCGTTTTCTTCTCCTTCTCGCACGAGCATCACGGCCGGATCCTTCTCGGCAACACGTCCTCGCTTCGCTCCGTCAGCGTCTCGGTACGGGAAAAGCTACTCGACGAGCCGGTCTACGACCACGAGCTGAGCCCCGACGAGATCGCGAGCGGCCGCTTTGAGCTGCCTGTGCTCTCGACCGGAACCTTTTTCGAACAGCACATGGACGCTTTCCGCGCCAACGACGGCTGGCCGGAGTTCGAGATGAAGGTCGAGGCGCGCTATACCGGCGAGAGCGGCGGGGAGGAGACGCTGGCCTTCTCGCTCGATCCGGAATACGAGCTGGGCATCAGCGTCAGCTACATGCGGGCGGACTACACCTGGAGCGAGACTGTCCCGCCCGACAGCTTCGTGGTCTCTCCCTGGGCCGAGACGGATGTGATCCGCTACGTCATCAACGATCCCGGGGCTGTGAAGGATCCGCTGACCTTCAGCGTGGATCTCTCGTACAACGGACGTCACGCCGCACCGGAAGAGTTTGAGACGGTCGTGGAGCAGGAGGAATACACGATCATCGACCGCGAGACGAACGAGCAGCACCAGGAGGTTTTCTCCACGAAAAAGCTGGTGCTGAGACGTCCCGACTGGATCCCGGAGAGCGGCGCGCTGCACGTGGTCTTTGTCCAGCGCCTCGCGTCCACCGGCGAGATCTGGACACGGGAGTTCGACCTCGATTATTGAGCGCGCCACCCTTCGGAAAACCTGACTTCATCATTTGCAAGGGCATGTGTCGACACATGCCCTTGCTTTTTTTCATTTTCTGCCTTATAATCCTTCGCCGGAATCTGTCTTGAAAAAAGGAGCCTGCATGGTCTCTCTTCTGCTTGCCGTCATATATCTTTCCTTTATCAGTCTCGGTCTGCCCGATTCGCTGCTCGGCTCGGCCTGGCCGGTCATGCGTCTGGGCTTTGACGCGCCGCTCGCCTTCGCCGGGGTGGTCTCGATGATCATTTC
>CAMVJF010000236.1 GCA_947167725.1 uncultured Clostridia bacterium
CGACGACCCGCATGATCGGCGCGGTCATCATGGCCCACGGCGACAACAACGGTCTTGTGCTGCCTCCCTCCGTCGCCCCGATCCAGGTTGTCGTCCTGCCCGTCGCACAGCACAAGCCAGGCGTGCTCGAGGCGGCAGACGCGCTCAAGGAGCGTCTGCTCGCTGCCGGGCTGCGCGCGAAGGTGGACGACTCCGAAAACTCGATGGGCTGGAAGTGCGCCCAGTACGAGATGAAGGGCGTGCCGCTGCGCGTCGAGATCGGCCCGCGCGACATCGAGAACGGCCAGTGCGTGCTCGTCCGCCGCAACGACGGCGAGAAGACCGCAGTCCCGCTCGACGAGTTGGAAAGCGCCGTCCGGGAGCAGCTGCGTCTCGTGCACGAGGGCATGTTCGAAAAGGCGAAGAAAAACCTCGACGAGCATATCTTCGCCGCTTCCTCGATCGAGGAGGCCAAGGCGCTGCAGGAGAAAAACGGCGGCTTCATCAAGACGATGTGGTGCGGCGATCTCCAGTGTGAGCTCGATATGAAGGAAAAGGCCGGGATGTCCTCCCGTTGCATCCCCTTCGAGCAGGAGGAGCTGAGCGAGGTCTGCGCCTGCTGCGGCAGGAAGGCAAAGCACATGATCTACTGGGGCGTCGCCTACTGATTGCTCCGGGAGGACAGGATGATGAAGCTGACACTGGAGACCGACCGGCTGCGCCTGCGGCCCTTCCGTCTCGACGACGCCGAGGCGATGTTCACCCGCTGGACGAGCGACGACGAGGTCACGAAATACCTCACCTGGCTCACGCACACGGACATTGAACAGACAAGGGCGCTCCTCGCGCGCTGGGTCGCGGAATATGAGCAGCCCGAGCGGCTGAATTTCGCAATCGAGCTCAAGGAAGAGGGAGACCGGCTTATCGGCGGGATCGACGTGGTCCGCTACGACGAGAGCATGCCGGTCATCGGCTACAACCTCACCCGCGCATACTGGGGCCGCGGCATCATGACCGAGGCCTGCCGCCGTGTGCTGGACTACCTGTTCTCGCAGGGCTTTGAGGCCGTGAAGATCGACGCGATGGTCGAGAACGTCGGCTCGAACCGCGTGATACAGAAATGCGGCGGCGTCCTCGTCGCGACCGAGGAGGACTATCAGCCTCTCAAGGATCAGACGGTCCTCGTCAACCGCTATATCGTGAGAGCAAAAGAATAGAACGGAAAGAAGCGGACGGTTTTTCGTCCGCTTCTTTCCGTTCTTTTTCGAGGGAGGATCAGAAGCGCTCCCGCTCGGAGAGCATCTTGTCTTTCAGGGCCATGAGCTTCTCGGAGAGGTCGACGTAGTAGCCATGCGGATTTTCAAAGCGCATGACCTCCGGCCAGAGATGCGCAAGCTCCGCCGCGCAATAGGCGCGGATCTCCTCGAGCGATGGAAGGGCGTAGACAAGCTCGCCGCCGCGGAAGATCGGCACGAGCAGCTCCCGCGCCGCGAAATCCTCCATCGTCTTGCGCTTCCAGCGCGCGTCGGGATCGCAGATCTCGAGCGGCTTCGTGTCGTCCACCCGCTCGTCGTGCAGGCAGATGTAGTCCGCCTCGGCCATGCCGGTCCTGCGGCTGTAAAAGCGATAGAGCTTCTTGAAGCCGGGATTCGTGATCTTGCCGATATTCTCGCTGATCTTGATCTTCGGCACGAGCGTCCCGTCCGCCTCCTCAACGGCGCAAAGCTTATAGACGCCGCCGAATACCGGGGCGCTTTTGGATGTGATCAGCCGCTCGCCGACGCCGAAGGCGTCGATCTGCGCGCCCTGGCGCAGCAGGTCGGCGATCAGCCACTCATCGAGCGAGTTCGAGACCGTGATCCTGCAGCCCTGCCAGCCTGCCTCGTCGAGCATCCTGCGGGCCTGCTTGGTCAGATAGGCCATATCGCCGGAGTCGAATCGGATACCGCAGCTCGTGATGCCGAGCGGCCGCAGCACCTCGTTGAAGGCGCGGATCGCATTCGGCACGCCGGAGCGGAGAGAATCGTAGGTGTCGACCAGCAGCGTGGCGTTGGTGGGATAGCTGCGGCAGTAGCTGACAAAGGCCTCGTACTCGCTGGGGAACATCTGGACCCAGGAGTGCGCCATCGTGCCGAGCGCGCGCACGCCGTAGAGCGGGTCAGACACGGTGCAGGCCGTGCCGCAACAGCCGCCGATATAGGCCGCCCTCGCGCCGACCACCGCGCCGGCGATGCCCTGGGCGCGGCGGGAGCCGAATTCCATGACCGCCCGACCCTCGGCCGCGCGGCAGACGCGGCTCGCCTTCGTGGCGATCAGGCTCTGGTGGTTGAACTCCAGCAGCAGATAGGTCTCGAGCAGTTGGGCCTGGATGGCGGGCGCGCGTACGATGATCACCGGCTCTCGCGGGAAGATCGGCGTGCCCTCCGGCACGGCCCAGACGTCGCCCGTAAAGCGGAAGCTCTTTAAATATTCGAGAAATTCCTCGCGAAAGATGCCCCGGGAGCGGAGGTATTCGATGTCCTCCGGCTCGAAGTGCAGATTCCGGATATAGTCGACGATCTGCTCGAGGCCCGCGGCGATCGCAAAGCCGCCGCCGTCCGGCACCTCGCGGAAAAACACGTCAAAATACGACATCTTCTCGCCCAGTCCGGCGGCGAGATAGCCGTTGCCCATCGTGAGCTCATAGAAGTCGCAGAGCATGGTAAGGTTGATCCCGTTGGCGCTTTTCATGGTCTTGCCCCTCCTCGTCGTTCCCTTCGATCCCATTATATCTTTGCCGCAAAGGGAGCGCAAGATGCGTTTATCTTTTGTCATTTTGTCACCCCAAGCGGTTGACTTCACAGGGCTTTTGGGGTATTCTGTGATTTGGAAAAAGTTGCGAATTAATAAGAACGGGAGACAAGCCGATATGACGAAAGAGCTCTTTACGCCCGGCCGCACCGAGCTGGCCGGCAATCACACCGACCACCAGAAGGGGCGCATCCTCGCCTCCGGCGTGGATCTCGGTCTGTGGGCAAAATATACAGCGACCGACGATCCTTCGATCCGGATCCACTCGCTGGGCTACGACGCATTCGAGGTCAAGCTCAAGGAACTCGCCGTCCGGCCCGAGGAGTTCGGCTCGCCGAAGTCTCTCGTGCGTGGCATGATCGTCGCCTTCTCCGAGCTCGGGCTGAACCTTACGACGGCTTTCAATATTTTTCTCAGGCA
>CAMVJF010000237.1 GCA_947167725.1 uncultured Clostridia bacterium
ACCGGCCCCGTCACCAAGCAGTCGCTGCCGCGCGTGCTGCGCGCGATCTCGCAGGTCCCGGAGCCGCGCTGCATCGTCACGATGGGCTCCTGCCCGCAGTCCGGCAACGTGTTCAAGGACAGCTGGTCCATCGCCGGCCCCCTGAGCAAGTACGTCCACGTCGACGTGGACGTCGCAGGCTGCGCGCCGCGGCCGCAGGCCGTCATCGACGGGCTGGCGCTCGCGACGAAAATTCTCAAAGAAAAGAGGGGGCAGAAATAATGGATCTTCCGTTTGTAAAAGAAGCCGTTAAGGGCCTGTTCTCCAAGAGCAGCTGCGAAATGTACCCCTTCGTCCCCAGCGAGGCCGCGCCGCGCTACCGCGGCAGGATCGTCTTCCACCCCGAGAAGTGCATCAACTGCGGCATGTGCGAGCGCGTCTGCGCCGGCGGCGCGATCAAGACCGAGTCCGTCCCCGTCGAGGGCGGCATGCAGGTCACGCGGTCGTTCAACCTCGGCTCCTGCACCTTCTGCAGCCACTGCGCCGATTTCTGCCATGAGCACGCGATCGAGCTCTCGGCCGACTATCACATGATCGCGACCAAGGAGGAGGATCTGATCGTCACCGGCACCTTCTTCAAGGCCGCGCCGAAAAAGCCCGCGCCCAAGCCCGCCGCCCCCAAGGCGGAGGCGGCCGCGACGCCCGCCGCCGCGACCGGCGCGATCATGCCGCGTGACGACGGCAAGCCCGTGCAGATCCCGTCGAAGTGCGTCTACTGCACGCTCTGCGCCAAGAAGTGCCCCGCCGGGGCGCTGACGGTGGACCGCGCGGCCAAGACCTGGACCCTCGACGAAGATGTCTGCGTGGCATGCGGCACCTGCGCCGGCGTCTGCCCGAAGGACGCCATCGTGCTGTAAAGACTTCGGGAAAACCCCATCAGACAAAAAGAACGCTTTCGGCATAGCCGAAAGCGTTCTTTTTGTCATTTGCCGGTTTCTGCCATGGCAAAGCGCATAAAGCTGTGTTATGATGGGGAAAAATACACCGAGAGGAGCTCCGCCGATGGAATTTGTCAACGGACTCGATCATCCGGAGCGGATCGCCGCGCTGTTCCGGGAATACACGGACATGCTCGTGGAGGGCGATCCGAAGTTCGCCCGCTACCTCGAAATGCAGGACTACGACGAGGAGCTGCGCCATCTCGAGGGGAAGTACGGCCCGCCGGGAGGCAGGCTGATCCTCGCGCTGGAGGACGGCGAGGCGGCCGGCTGCATCGCGCTCAAGGGCATGGACGGGACGCGCTGCGAGCTCAAGCGGCTCTACGTCCGGCCCCGCTTCCGCGGCCGGGGACTGGGACGTGAGCTCTGCGTGAGGATCATCGACGCGGCCCGGGAGGCCGGGTACGGGGAGATGCTGCTCGACACGCTGCCCTTCCTGCAGAGCGCGCAGCGGCTCTACCGCAGCGTCGGCTTCCGCGAGATCGAGAAATACAACGACAGTCCCATGGAGGGCGCGACCTATATGAAGCGCGCGCTCTAAAGCGCGCAGAAGCCGAATAGGCGAGATTGTTGACGGATTTGACGATCTGTGATAATATACAAGTCAATTTGTTCCAAAAGGAGATGGAAATCCGCATTATGGATGATGGCAGTCGATTGCCATGGATCATCGCAATCGTTTTGTTATTCTGCGCCATGTATTTCGCCGTCACCGAGACGGCCATGGCGTCCGCATCGCGCAACAGGATCCGGACGGCGGCGGAGCGCGGCGACGCGCGCGCGAAGAACGCCCTGTTCCTGATCGACAACTTTGACCGCGCGATCACCACGATCCTGATCGGTACGAACATCGTACATATCGCCGTCGCTTCGATCGTGACCGTCGCGGTCACGCGGCGATGGGGATTGAACGCCGTGTCGATCAGCACCGTCGTCACCACGATCCTCGTGTTCTTCCTCGGAGAGATGCTGCCGAAAAGTCTCGGCAAGAAACACAGCGAGAGAGTCCTGCTCTCCTGCGCCGGGCTGATGCGCGCGCTGATGAAGCTCTTCTCTCCGCTCTCCGCGCTGCTGACCGCGATCGGCCGGGGCGCGGCGAAGCTCTCGAAGGGTGACCCGGAGATCACCGTGACAGAGGATGAGCTCTATGATATCATCGAGGACATGACCGAAGAGGGAAGTCTCGACGAGGATCAGGGCGAGCTCATCTCCTCCGCGCTGCAGTTCGGCGAGGTCACGGTCGAGAGCATCCTGACCCCGCGCGTGGACGTCACGGCGATCGATCTCGACGACTCGCTCGAAGAGATCCTCTCGCAGGTGCGCAATCAGAACCACAGCCGTCTGCCCGCCTACGAGGGCACGATCGACAACGTGGTCGGCGTGCTGCAGATCCGCAAGTTCATCAAGGCTTATCTGCACCTGGGCCGGAACACCGAGCTCCGACCGCTGCTGGACGAGCCCTTCTTCATCCACCAGAGCACGAATATCGACGAGCTGCTGCCCATCATGGCGAAGGGCAAGAAGAACATCGCCATCGTGACCGACAACTACGGCGGCACGGTCGGCATCGTTACGATCGAGGATATCCTCGAGGAGCTCGTCGGTGAGATCTGGGACGAGGACGACGTAGTCGAGGAACCGATCGCCGATCTCGGCGAGGGCGTCTGCCGCGTCGACGCGGAGGAGACCGTCAGCGACGTGTTCGAGCATCTCGGCTTTGAGGACCCTGAGGAGGATGAGGAGCTGGTCAACACGCAGATGGGCGAGTGGGCCTATGAGCAGTTCACGGCCATCCCCGCCGTGGGCGAGAGCTTCCGGTATCACGGGCTCACCGTGACCGTTGACGAGATGGAACACAACCGCATCCTCGCGCTCAAGGTCGAGCTGCCCGCCGAGGAAAAGGAAGGGGGCGAGGCGAAATGATCGTTTCCCTTGTGAGCCTCGGCATCCTGCTGTGCCTCGGGCTCTCCGCCTTCTGCTCGGCGGCGGAGATGTCCTATTCCTCCTGCAACGTCGTGCGCCTGGAAAACCTGCGCGACGACGGCTCGGCGCGCGCACGGACCGCGGTGAAGATCACCGAGAAGTTCGACGACGCGCTCTCGGCCATCCTGATCGGCAACAACCTCGCGAATATCGCGGCGTCCTCGCTCGCCTCCGTGCTGGTCATCCTCCTGCTCGTCATCAAGTCTGCGGTCACCCCCAAAGGCACCG
>CAMVJF010000238.1 GCA_947167725.1 uncultured Clostridia bacterium
GCGATGCTCGCCTCCCTGCGCGGCGAGATCAGCGCCGCCGAGGCCGTGGAATACGGCGCGGAGGACGGGGAGGACGGCGTTTTTGACGCCGAGAAGGTCGACGTGCCGGAGAAAAACGTCTTCGACACGGTCTATATCGTCCGCAAGCTCCGCTTCGACGTCGATCTGCGGCCGCTGCGGCTGTATCTTGACTCGATCGGCGACAGTCTCGTGATCAGCGACGACGACGAGATTTTCAAGGTCCACGTCCACACGGACATCCCCGGCGCGGCCCTGACCGAGAGCCAGAAATACGGCACGCTGGAGCTGGCGAAGATCGAGAACATGCGCACCCAGGCGCTCGACAAGATCGCCGGGAAAAAGCCCAAAACGGGCGACGACATCGAGGCCGTCGACCGCGAGCTCGACGAGCTGGCGGAAAAGCGGAGCGAAGGAGAGGCGTCGGACGAGAACGCCGAGCCGACGAAGGATTACGGCATCGTCACGGTCTGCGCGGGCGAGGGCATGGCCGCCCTGTTCCGCGATCTCGGCGCCGACGGCATCGTCACCGGCGGGCAGACCATGAACCCCTCGACCGAAGATATCCTGCGCGAGGTCAAGCGCACCCCAGCCTCCACGGTCTTTGTCTTCCCGAACAACAAGAACATCATCATGGCGGCCGAGCAGACCGTCCCCCTCGCAGCCGAGCTGGGCAAAAAGGTCGCGGTCATCCCGACGACGACCGTGCCGCAGGGCGTCTCGGCGCTGCTGAGCTTCAATGTCGACGAGCCCGCCGACACGCTGGCCGAGGAGATGAAGGCCGCGGCCGCGAACGTCCACACCGCGATGGTGACCTACGCCGCGCGCGACAGCGAGTTCGACGGACATTCCATCCACGCGGGCGAGTATCTGGCGCTGCTCGACGGCGCGCTGCTGGGCAGCTATTCCTCGCTCCCCACGCTCTTCAAGGAGCTCAACTGGGCCATCAACGACTTCTCCCCGGAGTTCATCACGGTCTACTACGGCGCCGACGTCACCGAAGAGGACGCAGGCGCGGCGGCCGGGACGATCACGGGCTGCTTCCCCGACGCAGAGGTCAGCGTGGTCAACGGCGGCCAGCCGGTCTATTATTATATGATCTCGGTGGAGTAAGGCTCCCCCCTTAACACGAACAGGACCGCCCCGGCAGCAGCCGGGGCGGTCCTGTTTCTTGTCGGTCGTTTTGTTTTCGTTCGGGACGGCGCGGGTCAGATCTCCGGGTAGAGGGGGAAGCGGGCGCAGAGGGCGAGGGTGCGCTCCCTGACCTCGGCCACGGCGGACTCCCCGCCGAGGACGACGCGGGAGATCATCTCGCCGATCTCGGCCATCTCGGCCTCCTTCATGCCGCGGGTAGTTACGGCCGGCGTGCCGAAGCGCATGCCGGAGGTCACCTTCACGCCCAGCGGGTCGAAGGGGATGGTGTTCTTGTTGGCGGTGATGTTGGCCTGCTCGAGCAGCTCCTGCATCGCGGCGCCGGTCTGGCCGCAGACGGAGACGTCGGCCAGCATCATGTGGTTGTCCGTGCCGCCCGAGACGAGGCGCACGCCGTTATCGGACAGGGACTTCGCCAGCGCCTTCGCGTTGAGGACGGTCTGGTGCTGATAGGCGCGGAACTCCTCGGTGAGCGCTTCGCCGAAGCAGACGGCCTTGGCCGCGATGATGTGCTCGAGCGGGCCGCCCTGCGAGCCGGGGAACACGGCGCTGTCGATCTTCTTCGCGAGCTCGTCGGTGCAGAGGATCAGCGCGCCGCGCGGGCCGCGCAGCGTTTTGTGCGTGGTGGTGGTCACAACGTGGGCGAAAGGCACGGGCGAGGGATGCTCGCCTGCGGCGACGAGACCCGCGACATGGGCCATATCGACCATGAGGTAGGCGCCCACGGAATCGGCGATCTCGCGCATGCGCTTGTAGTCGATAAAGCGCGGATAGGCGCTGGCGCCGGCGATGATCATCTTCGGTCTGACCTCCTCGGCCTTGCGCGCCATCGCCTCGTAGTCGATGGTTTCGCTCTCCTTGTCCACGCCGTAGAACTCGGCGTGATAGAGCTTGCCGGAGAAGGAGGCGCGGGAGCCGTGGGTCAAGTGGCCGCCGTGGCTCAGGTCCATGCCGAGGATCGTGTCGCCCGGCTTGATGAGCGCGAGGTACACGGCCGCGTTGGCCTGGGAGCCGGAGTGGGGCTGGACGTTGGCGTGCTCGGCGCCGAAGAGCTTCCGCGCGCGGTCGATCGCAAGCTGTTCGACCTCGTCGACGTAGGCGCAGCCGCCGTAATAGCGCGCGCCGGGATAGCCCTCGGCGTATTTGTTGGTCAGGTGGCTGCCCATCGCCTCCAGCACCGCGGGGCTGACGAAGTTCTCCGAGGCGATCAGCTCGATATAGTCGCGCTGGCGCTGCAGCTCGCGCATCATCGATGCGTATACGGCGGCGTCCTGCGCCTTGATGTGTTCAAACATGGCGGTCATCTCCCTGTTTCTTTGTTTCAGCTTGTTTTATTCTATCAGAAGAATGAAAAAGGTCAAGGATTTGTTTCCGGCATCCGGAGGGCGCGGGCGCAAAAGGCGGACGGCAGCAGCCGTCCGCCCCGATCGGACGCAGATCCTCACTTGCCGCGCATGAGCATTTTCATGCGCAGGCTGTGGTCGAGGATGCGCTTGCGCAGGCGCAGGTTTTTCGGCGTGACCTCCAGCAGCTCGTCGTCCGCGAGGAACTCGAGGCACTGCTCGAGCGAGAGCTGCTTGGGCGGCACGAGGCGCAGCGCTTCGTCCGAGCCGGAGGCGCGCGTGTTGGTCAGGTGCTTGGTGCGGCAGACGTTCACGGGGACGTCGTCGCTCTTGTTCCCCACGCCGATGACCATGCCGCCGTAGACCTTCGTGCCGGGCGTAATGAACATGGAGCCTCGCTCCTGCGCGTTCCAGATGCCGTAGGCCACGGCCTCGCCGGTCTCAAAGGCGATCAGAGAGCCGGTATTGCGGCGGGCGATATCGCCCTTGTAGGGGGCGTAGCTGTCGAACACGCTCGCGAGGATGCCCTCGCCCTTCGTGTCGGTCAGAAACTCGTTGCGGTAGCCGAAGAGGCCGCGCGAGGGGACGAGGAACTCGAGCTTGACGCGGCTGCCGACGGGCGTCATCTGCACGAATTCGCCCTTGCGCGCGCCGAGCTTTTCCATCAC
>CAMVJF010000239.1 GCA_947167725.1 uncultured Clostridia bacterium
AAATTGAATCCGGGCGCTTGACGGCGGCGCGGCTGTTGAGGATAATGGTGTGGAAAAAAGAGAAAGGAGAGTCTTTTCCATGAAACACCGGAAGCTCCTGATTTCTATCTTCTCTCTGTTGCTTGCCGCGGCGCTGCTCACGGGCTGCGCTCTCTCCCCCGCCGCTCCCTCGCCGGAGCCGACGCCGAAGCCCATGCAGGACGGCGAACCAACGGCGAAGCCCGCGCCGACGCCGGCGGCGCATGAGGACGCCATTGTCGTAAAAAGCGTCGACGAGCTGCTTGAGGCGCTCGCGCCTCATGCCGTGATCCGGATCGACGCCGAACACATCCGTCTGGACGACGCCGCCGACTACGGCTTCGGCTACTCCGACGGTCCCTACACCTGGGAACGTATGGATCAGGGCCAGTATGAACTCGTGATCCGCTCGCTGGAAGGACTGACGATCTGCGGACGCGGCATGGGCGAAACGAAGCTCACGACCCGCAGCGCCTTCTCCGACGTGCTCTCCTTCCGCGGCTGCGCCGATCTGACGCTTGAGGATCTCACCTTCGGCCACCGCACGCCGCAGGGCGGCTGCGACGGCGACGTGATCTCGCTCACGGGCTGCGACGAGGTCCAGCTCTCCCGCTGCGAGCTCTTCGGCTGCGGCGTGATCGGGCTCGACGCCTATTCCTGCAGCCGCGTATATCTCGACGACTGTCTGCTGCGCGACTGTTCGATGGCCGCGCTGAATGTCACCGCCTGCACCGATTTCCAGGCGCGCGGCTGCGAGATCGCACGCTGCGGCAGCGCCAGCCCTCTGGGGCTGCTGTGCGCCGCGAGCTGCGAGGGCTTCGCGCTCATCAACTGCACGATCCACGAGGGGGAAAACACCTTCCTGCTCGACGCGATGAACTCGCGCAGCGTGTGTCTGCTCGGCACCCAGGTCAGCGGGGTGCGCTTCTCGAACGCGCTTTTCCGTCTCTACGACCACAATATCACCGTCAGCGGCTGCGCGCTCGCCGACAACGAATTCGGCGCCTGCTACATGGGCGGCGCCTGGGTCGCGGAGACCGGCGCGGGCGACGAGCTGCTCACCTTCCGCGACTTCGCGCGCATGGAGTACAAGCCCTTCCGCGGCGAATACGTCGGTCCCGAGCCGCGGCCCGCCGTCACGCCCGCCGCGGTCCCCGCGCCCGGCGAATCCCAGGAGATCCACGTGAAGGATGTCGACGAGCTGCTCGCCGCGATCGCGCCGCGCACGACCGTCTATCTCGACGGCGAGGAGTTCAATCTCACAGGGGCCGCCGCCTACGGCGGAAGAGAATCGACCTATTACACCTGGGAGCAGGAATACGACGGCTATACCCTGGTGCTGCGCGATCTCGAGGACTTCTCCCTCGTCGGTCAGGGGCTCAATATCACGCTCCTGTGTACCCAGCCGCGCTATGCCGACGTGCTGCGCTTCGAGAACTGCTCGCGCATCGCGCTCACCCAGATCACGATGGGCCATACGCCCGAGCCCGGCATCTGCACCGGCGACGTGCTGAACGTCCGGTGGTGCGAGGACGTGAGTGTCTCACACTGCGGCTTCTTCGGCTGCGGCGAGGTCGGCATCTCGGCGGAAAACAGCAGCAAGCTGCTCGTGACAGATTCCAACATCTACGACTGCAGCTCCTACGGCGCGCAGCTCGAAAACGTCAACGACATGAGCTTTTCCGACTGCAGCATCACGAACTGCGGCTCGGAATACTACGGCGTCAACGGGATCCATTCCTACAACTGCAGCAATCTTTTCTATGACAACGAGCGTCTCTACGACGGAGACTACGTCCCGGCCGCAAAGGGCTGAAATACGCACAAATCAACAACCGGGATGCGGCCGCATCCCGGTTGTTTCGTATTTTATTCGATGATGCACGGCCCCCTGCGCCAGTCCGCGCCGCCGCGGCGCTCCTCCGCCGCGCGATAGCCGAGAACGTAGAGATCGTGCGCCGAGGCGCCGAGCGCGAAGAGCTTCTCGGCCTCGCCGCCGAGCCGGCGCAGCGCGGCGGGCTTGGTGACGATCTCCGCGGCGCTCGTTTTTCCGATCTCTCCGAGCAGCTCGCGCCCCCGCGCGTTCGCCGCGAGCAGGCGCGCAAAGGGCGGCGCGCCCTCCGTCATGCCGCTTTCCACACCGAGGGCGGCGCAGACGCAGGCGCGGCGGACGCGCGACATGGCAAGGCGCTTGTTCTTGACCGCGGCCTGGACCGCTTCGAGCGTCGGCTCTTCCGCGGCCGCGCGCGCAAGCCGTTCGGCAAGACCGCCTCCGCCGTCCGGCAGGGCGGCGAAGCACGTCGCGTCGAGCATGCGCAGGCGCGAAAGCATCGCCGTCTCGAGCGCGCTCTGCGACGGGACGCCGCGGCCGAACGCGGCGTCTCGCGCATAGACCTCGGCCGCCGCGCGCGGGATGAAGGCGGAGATATCCCCGCCGCGGCGCAGCAGCGCGCGCAGCTCCGAGGCCGAGCGGTACTCTCCCTTCCCCGCTCCGTCATGGCTGCTGCCGAAGCGCGGGATCGCAGCCGGCTTGAGCGCGAGGCCCCGGCCATGGATCACCTTGAGATATTCGACGGCGAGGATGTTGTTCGGCGTCTCGAGCAGGCGCGCCGAGGGGCCGCAGAGCCGCTCGAGGGCGCGCTCGCGCGCCGCGGCGAAGGACAGGGTCGGATCCCGCTCGATCTCCGCGAGGACGGCCGCGGTCGTCTCCGGCTCGAGGAGCTTGCGGGCCAGGAATTCCAGGTCCTCAAGCCGCTCCGCCTCGACGCCGAAGCTGAGATGGCTCGCGCCGAGGGCGGCGAGCAGCGAGATCGCGCCGCGCGCGAAATTCTCCGCCGAGCCCAGCGCCCAGGGCAGCGGCAGCTCGAACACCACGTCCGCTCCGCAGCGGCAGGCCGCCTCGGCGCGTACATATTTTGAAAAGATCGCGCTCTCGCCGCGCTGAACGAAGTCGCCGGACATGACGCACACGACCGGCAGATCGCCGAGCGCGGCGCGGCTCTCGCGCAGGTGCCGCTCGTGTCCCTTGTGGAAGGGGTTGTATTCACATACCACGCCAATAAAGTCCACGGTCCACGCTCCTTGCATT
>CAMVJF010000240.1 GCA_947167725.1 uncultured Clostridia bacterium
TAACCAGGACATTCATCGTGATCTCTCCTTTGTTTTTTTCCTTTATGATATCACACAAAGCGGGAAAAAGCAAAGCCCCGGACGCATACGGCATCCGGGGCTTTGCGGAGAGGGAGTTCAGAGCATCCCGCCGCAAGCGAAGAAATTTTCGACGGCGAGAAGGCCCGCGGCCCTGTCCTCCAGCTTGTGGTTGAAGCGGCTCTTCTCGATCGGCACGTTGTGGCCCGAGTCGACGCCCTCGCGCATCTCGGCGAGCAGCTTGGAGAGATAATACGGATGGTCGAACATCCGCCCGTAGAGCACGATCTTGCCGGGGTCGAGCGCGTAGATCACGCTCTTGAGCGCCGCGGCGAGCGTCTCTACCGCGCGGTCGACGAGCGCGGCGATCGCGCCGTCGCCGCTGCGCGCGGCTTCGAAGAGGTCCTCGAGCGTCAGCTCCTCCGCCGCGCGGCCGCGCATGATGCGCCACAGCACGGGCGTGCGCTCCTCGGAAAAGAGCGCGAGCGCGTCCTGCACCATCGCCGCAGGGGAAGCGATCGTCTCAAGACAGCCGCTTTTGCCGCAGGAGCAGGGCTTGCCGCCGCGGCGGACGACCGGGATATGCCCGATCTCCGCGCACTGCCCCGAGCTTCCGAGCCAGATCCGCTCGCCGATCGCGAAAGAGGCACCGATACCCGCCTCGCAGCGCAGGAAGAACTGGCTGCCGAGCTCGTGATCGCGCGAGAGGAACATCTGCGCGGCAAAGAGCGCGCGCACGTTGTTGCACAGGAGGCACCGCAGTCCCGTCAGCCGCTCGACCTGCTCGCAGAGCGGGCAGTCGACGGCGTCGAGCGCGCCGAAGCTGTTACGCACGACGCGGCCGTCCTCGGAGATCACGCCGCGCATCGCGACGCCGACGCCGAGCAGCTCTCCGCGTGCAAGGCCGTGTCTGTCGGCAAGCTCCGTCAGACGGCGGCAGAGCGCGGCGACGGTCTCAAAAGCCGGCGCGGGCGCGGGGAGGACGATCTCCTCGGCGAAGATGACCGAGCCGTCGAGCCAGACGGCCGAGAGGATCGCCTGGCGAAGGTTGATGAAGATGCCGAGCGCCGCGCGGGCGCGGGGATTGAGCTCGACCATGACCTCACGGCGGCCGACGCCGCCGCCGGACAGGACCCTGCCCTCGGTCAGCAGGCCCTCGGCGATCATTTCCCCGACGATCTTCGTGATCGCGGCGGGAGTGAGCCGGATGCTCTCCGAGAGGCGCTTGCGCGACATGCTGCCGCGCTCGTGCAGAACGCGCAGAGCCGCGCTGCGGTTCGTGCGCTTGACGCCCATCATGTTGTCGCCCTCGTAGGACATGCCTTGCTCACCTCCGTTGCCTTATTCTTCCGCGGCCTTCGGCTGCGCCTCTTCACGGTGCAGACGGCTGCGCAGCAGGATCAGCACCGCGCCGATCAGGACCACGGCGATGCCCGCCGCCTTTTTGCCCGTCAGCTCCTCGCCGAGGAAGAAGACCCCGATGAAGCAGCTCACGATCGGCATCAGCAGCAGATACAGCTTGACGATCCAGACCTCGCAGCGCTTGAGATTGCGGTAGTAGAAGAAGTAGATGCCGGTCTGGGCCAGACCCCCGAGCAGCACCAGCGGCCAGAAGCCGCGGAGCGTGCCGGGCGCGGGCAGATGCAGATCGCCCGCGAAGGCGCTGACCGCAGTGAAGAGGACGAGCACGACGAAGTTGTTGTAGTACGAGATCATGTCGGCGTCCTCGTGAAAGCGCTCCTGCGCGCTCTTGATGATAAAGGCATTGGCCGTGACGCACATCGCACTGAGGAGGAAGAACAGATCGTGCGCGTTGAAGCGCATGGCGGCGAAATCCACGTCCAGCACCAGCAGCACGCCGAGGAGCATGACCGCCGTGCCGAGCCAGTCAGAGAAGTAGAGCCGCTTGCGGCAGAGGATCACGCTCACGAGATTGACCATCAGCACGTCGGTCTTGAGCAGGGCCGTGCCGGTGCTGAGCGAGCCCCCGGCGTAGCCGAGGTTCGCGAACATGTCCAGCAGAAAACCGAACACGCCGATCACGAGCAGGATCGCCACGGCCCTGCCCTGGTGGAAGAGCCGCCTGAAATTGCCGTCAAGCAGGAGCTGCGCGGTCAGAAAGAGCAACGCGGCGCCGCGCAGCAGGAAGCCCGCCATGAAGGCGGAGCCCGTCGCGGCTACCATGACCTTCGACACGGCGTAGTAGATCGACCAGGAGATCACCATCGCGGCGATCATCCAGGCGTTTTTCAGACCCTCTCTCATTTCAGCGCTTCAAACATCCTCCGCAGCGCGCTCTCGTCCATGCGGACGGGATTGTTTTTCATCAGCGGGTGGACGGCGCTGTCATGGCAGAGCTTGTCGAGATCGACCTCGCCGAGATCGGAGAGGCGCGTACGCAGACCGCCGAGCGCCTTGAGGGCGGCGATGCGCTGCGCGAGCTCCTCGCTGTCCTTCAGCCCGACGGCGCGACAGAGATACGCAAGCCGCTCGTCGGCGTTGATGCGCACGAAGGAATCGAGCGTGAAGGCGCAGGCCTCGCCGTGCGGCAGATGGTAGTCCTCGCTGAGCGGATAGCTGCAGGCGTGGCTCCCCGCGGTCTTGGGCAGAGCGAAGGACAGACCGCCGAGAAGGGCGGCGTAGGCCATGTTGGCGCGCGCCTCCCGGTTCGCTCCGTCGCGGTAAGCCGTTTCGAGATTCGCGAGGATCGTGCGCACGGCCTCGATCGCCATGAGATCGGAGATCGGCTGGTGGCTGCGGCTCCAATAGCCCTCCAGCGCGTGGGCCAGGGCGTCGAGACCGGTGTTCATGGTCGTGCGCGGGGGCATGCTGCCGGACAGCAGCGGATCGACGATCGCCGCGCGGGGCATGAAGACGGGATCGTTGATGGTCTTTTTCTCCGTACCGTGGGAAATGACGGAGACCTGCGTGACTTCGCTGCCGGTGCCGGCGGTCGTCGGCACGGTGATGATGTTCAGGCGCTTGGCGGGGAAGGGACGCTCGCCGCGGTAATAGGCCAGCGGCTCCCCCTCGCCGAGCGTCACGGCCGCGGCGAACTTCGCGGTGTCGAGAG
>CAMVJF010000241.1 GCA_947167725.1 uncultured Clostridia bacterium
AATCACAGGTTTCCACCGGCTTGATAAAAGCCGAAAGGCTTTTATCTGCGCTCTCCTGCCGGGCATTTTTTCAAAATGCCGCTGCGCCCGCAAAAGACTCCCGTCTTTTGCTGCGGCAGGTTATTGTACACGAGGCGGGCCTTGCCCCCTCGAGCTCCCCTGCTGCTCTGACAAAAGAGCCTGTCCCCTTGTAACCACAGGTTTCCACTACCCTGTGTAATAAAAAATGGAAAGGAACCCCCAAAAATGAACAACAGCAAGCCCAACCTCACGCGCAAACTCGCCACCGCGGCAATCGTTGCCGCCGCCTACGCAGCCCTGACCATCGTCCTGGCGCCGATCAGCTACGGCGCCGTCCAGTTCCGCGTGAGCGAGGCGCTCACCGTCCTGCCCTTCTTCATGCCCTGCACGGTCTGGGGCCTGTGGATCGGCTGCATCCTGGCCAATCTCTACACCGGCAGCGTGCTGGATATCGTTTTCGGCTCGCTTGCCACGCTCCTGGCCGCCCTGCTCACGGCGTATTTCGGCAGGAAGGGGAACACGGTCAAAAACCGCATCCTTGCCTGCCTGATGCCGGTCGTATTCAACGCGGTCATCGTGGGCGCGGTGCTCACCTGGGGCTATCAGATCCGGGAGTTCTCCGATCCGCTGCTCTCCTACGGCTTCAACGCGCTGACCGTCGGCCTCGGCGAGCTCGGCGTGCTGTATCTGATCGGCTACACGCTGCTGCGCCAGCTCCCGAAGATCAGGAGCTTCCGGGAGTTTGCGGACAGAGTGAAATAAGATCCCTCCGCCATGTGGGGGACCAATACGATGCGAAGCTGTCATGAAAGTCAGAAAAGCGATCATCCCCGCCGCCGGACTTGGGACCAGACTGCTGCCGAACACCAAGAGCATCCCCAAGGAGATGCTGCCCCTGGTGGACAAGCCGGTCATCCAGTACATCGTCGAGGAGGCCGTCGCGGCCGGGATCGAGAAGATCCTGATCATCACGAACCGCGGCAAGAGCCCGATCGAGGACTATTTCGACTACGCGCCGGACCTTGAAGAGCGTCTGATCGCCGACGGCAAGCTGCGCGACGCGCAGATCGTCCGCGAGGTCGCGGATATGGCGGATGTGTACTTCGTCCGCCAGAAGGAGACCAAGGGCCTCGGCCACGCGGTGTGGCGCGCCCGGAGCTTCGTCAACGAGGAGCCCTTCGCCGTCCTGCTGGGCGACGATATCATGCTCAGCGAGACTCCGGTCCTCAAGCAGCTCGTCATGGCCTCGGAGGCGAACGATTGCAGCGCCGTCGCGGTGCGCCAGGTGCCGGACGAGCTGATCACCAAGTACTCCTCGGTCAAGCTCGAGGAGCAGCTCTCCGAGCGCGTTTTCCGCATCAGCGACATGAACGAGAAGCCGACGCTCTCCGAAAAGCTCTCGGACTATGCGATCCTCGGCCGCTACGTGCTGACGCCCGCGATCTTCGACATCCTCGAGCATACCGCGCCCGGCCGCAACAACGAGATCCAGCTCACCGACGGCATGAGGACGCTCTGCCACCGCGAGAAGATGTGCGCCGTGGACTTTGAGGGCCGCCGCTACGACACCGGCAACCTCAAGGGCTATCTTGAGGCGATCATCGACTTCGCGCTGAAGAACGAGGAGGCGGGCGACTGGCTGCGCCGCTTCATCCTCGACAAGGCCGACGCCCTCCGCTGAAAAACAGAACAAAAAAAGCCTTCCCGCCCGGGAAGGCTTTTTCGCGCCTCCGCCGCGGCGGCTGTCAGCCGTCCGCTTTCGTTTCCGCCCCACCCGAAAAGAAAACTCCGCGGAAGAAAAACGAAAGCCCCGGATTGTATTCCTCCTGCCGCCGTGATATAATAAACCTGTTATATTATATAGACACCCGGGAGGTATGTGTATGGCAGAAAAAGCGATTCCGAAACGCAGCGAGATCCCCGCGCGCGACACTTGGGATCTGCGCGATCTTTTTGAGAGCGATGCGGCCTGGAGCGCGGAGTACGAGGCGCTCCGCGAGATGCCCGCGCGCCTCGCGTCCTTTGCCGGACGCCTGGGCGAGAGCGCGGAGACGCTTCTTGAGTTCTTCCGCCTGCAGGACGAGATCGACGTACGGCTCGACGCGCTCTATACCTACGCCTCCTGCTCCTCCGATCAGGACACGGCCGACAGCTTCTATCAGGACATGCGGGGCAGGGCGATCAGCACCTGGGTCGCAATCTCCTCGGCCTCGGCTTTTGCCGCGCCGGAGATCATCGGCATCGACGACGACCGGCTCAACCTCTTATATGTCGTACAGCCCGGGCTCGAGACCTATCGCCGCAGCCTGTATCAGATCCGCCGCCGTGCGCCGCACCTCCTCAGTCCCGAGGGCGAGGCGCTGCTGGCCTCCGCGGGCGAGATGGCTGCCGCGCCCGATCAGATCGGCGGCGCTTTCCGCGACGCGGACGTCCGCTTCGATCCGGCCGTGGACAGCGGGGGCGCGGAGCACCCGCTGTCGAACGGCACCTTCGTCCCCTTGCTCGAGAGCGCGGACCGCACGCTGCGCCGCAGCGCCTTCGAAATCTACTACGCGCAGATGGGCCGTTTCCGCAACACCCTCGCCGCGACGCTCGACGCCGAGTTCAAGCAGCGCCGCTTTTTCGCTTCGGCCCGCCGCTACGGCGACACCTTGACGGCCGCGCTCGACGCGAACGAGGTCCCGGCGGAGGTCTACACCAATCTCATCGAGGCCGTCCACGCGAACCTCGACAAGATGTACCGCTACGTCGCGCTGCGCAAAAAGCGCCTGGGGCTCGACGAGCTGCATATGTACGACGTCTACACGCCGCTCGTCACCGGCGAGACGCGAAAGATCGGCATCGACGAGGCAAAGGCCACCGTGCTCGAGGCGCTCGGCGTGCTGGGCGAGGACTACACCGCGCTTTTGCGCGAGGGCTTCGAGAAGCGCTGGATCGACGTGTACGAGAACGAGGGCAAGCGCAGCGGCGCCTACTCCACCGGCACCGGGCGGCCGCACCCCTATGTGCTGCTCAACCACAAGGACACGCTCGACAGCATGTTCACCCTGGCCCACGAGATGGGCCACG
>CAMVJF010000242.1 GCA_947167725.1 uncultured Clostridia bacterium
GCTACGTGACGGTCCATTCCGTGCTGCATCTGCTGGGCTACGATCACCTCGACGAGGGGGAGAAGAAGCGGCAGATGCGCGCAAGAGAAAAAATGATCATGGGGGACGACGAGACATGAAAAAGGCAGCGATGATCACGATCTGCGGACGGCCGAATGTCGGCAAGTCCACGCTTACGAACGCGCTCGTGGGGGAGAAGGTGGCGATCGTCTCGCCCAAGCCCCAGACCACGCGCAACCGCATCACGGCGATCGTGGAGCGCGGCGAGACCCAGTTCGTCCTGCTCGACACGCCGGGCTTCCACCGCCCGCGCACCAGGCTCGGAGATTATATGGTCAACGTCGTGCGCGAGAGCGTGGCGGACGTGGACTGCGTGATGATGCTCGTCGAGCCCGTCGCCTCCATCGGGCCGCAGGAGGAGGCGCTCATCGCGCGCCTGCGCGAAACGGGCAGCCCCGCGATCCTGGTCATCAACAAGATCGACAGCGTCGAGAAGGCGAAGCTGCTGGAGGTCATCGCCCTCTATTCCGCCGCTTATGAGTTCGACGCGATCATCCCGATCTCCGCCAGAACCGGGGACGGACTGGACGAGCTCCTCGCAGAGCTTGACAAATACGCCGTCGAGGGCGAGCATTTCTTCCCCGACGACATGATCACCGACCAGCCCGAGCGCCAGATCTGCGCCGAGCTCGTCCGCGAGAAGCTGCTGCGCTGTCTCGACAAGGAGATCCCGCACGGCACGGCCGTAGAGGTCACGCGCTTTTCCGAGCGCGAGGACGGCGTCGTCGAGATCGACGTGACGATCTTCTGCGAGAAGGACAGCCACAAAGGCATCATCATCGGTAAAAAAGGCGCGATGCTCAAGCGCATCGGCGAGCTGGCCCGTGCGGATATGGAGGAATTCCTCGGCGCGAAGGTCTTTCTGCAGACCTGGGTCAAGGTCAAGGAGAACTGGCGCGACAGCCTCGCGCAGCTGCGCAACTTCGGCTATCACGACGAATGAGCGCCGCGGAGCTGTAATTTATTCCAACTATAATCTTCCCGCTCCGGCAGATACTATTTGCCGGAGGTGCATGACATGAACAGCGAACTCCTCTGGCAGGCCTTTGTCGATACCGGCGAGGCGGCGTATTACCTTTTGTACAAGACCGCGTCGGAGCGGGAGAGAGAAGAGAAGAAGCAGAAGCAGAAACAGAGCGGCGGGGAAAAAGCCCCGTCGGTCACGGACTGATGCGCCATGCCGGAAAAGGGCGGCGGACGCCTTTTCTCCGTTTTTGCGGCGCGGGAGTTTACATAATGTTTGAAACGACAAAGGCGCTGGTGCTGCGCGAGGTCAAGTACAAGGAGGCCGACCGCATCCTGACGCTCTTCACCGCCGACAACGGGAAGATCACGGCCAAGGCGCGCGGGGCGCTGCGCAAGAGCAGCAAGACCGCCGCGGCCACACAGCAGCTGTGCTATTCCGACATGACCCTGTTTTTCAACAAGGGCAAATGGACGGTCAACGAGGCCTCGGTGATCGAGCCCTTCGACGGATTGAAGAATGATATCGCGCATTTCGCGCTCGGCAGCTATTTCGCCGAGTGCGTCGAGGCGCTCGGCGTCGAGGACCAGAAGGACGCGGCGCTTTTGAGCCTCGCGCTCAATTCGCTGTACGCGCTCAGCCGCTCGCTGCATGACGAGCGGAAGATCAAGGCGGCCTTCGAACTGCGGCTGATGAGCCTCTCCGGCTATAGGCCCGCGGCGGAGCGCTGCGCGGTCTGCGGCGCGGAGGAGCCGGAGAGGCCGATGTTCGATCTCCTCGACGGCACGATCAGCTGCCGCAAATGCCGCGCGCGGGGGAGCGCCGTCACGCTCGAGCCGGACGCGCTCGCCGCCATGCGCCATATCCTCGCCGCACCGCCGAAGCAGCTCTTCTCCTTTGATCTCGAAGGAGAGGGACTGATCTCGCTGAGCTACGCCGCAGAGAACTATTTTCTGATGCAGACGGAGCGAAGCTTCGGCACCTTGGATTATTATAAACAATTCGTCAAAAGATAACGGGTAACGGATATGAGCTTTTTTGAAAAATCACTGACGACGCTCGAGCTGCCCGCCGTGCTCTCCATGCTCGCAGCCGAGGCGGTCGGAGAATCGGCAAAGGAGGCGGCGCGTGCGCTCAAGCCCTCGACGGATCCCTTTGAGGTCAAGCGCCGCCTTGGGGAGACGAGCGCCGCAAAGAGCATGATGATCGTGCGCGGCAGTCCGTCCTTCTCGGGCGTGAAGGACGTGCGCCCCTCGCTGGCCCGCGCGGATCTGGGCGGCGCGCTCAACACGCGCGAGCTGCTGGATATCGCCCGCGTGCTGCAGGCCGCCCGTCTGGTGCGCGGCTACATTTCGGACGACAGCGTCGGCAAGACGAGCATCGACTATCTCTTTTACGCCCTGCATGCGAATAAGTTCCTCGAGGAGAAGATCAACAACTCCATCCTCGGCGAGGACGAGATCGCCGACAGCGCCTCGACGGACCTTGCCTCGATCCGCCGCAACATGCGCGCGGCGGCCGCGCGTGCGCGCGACGCGCTGCAGAAGATCATTTCGTCTCCGAGCTACGCAAAGGCGCTGCAGGAGCCGATCATCACCATGCGCTCGGACCGCTATGTCGTGCCGGTCAAGGCCGACCACAAGGGCGCGGTCCCCGGCCTCGTCCACGATATCTCCGCCTCCGGCATGACGCTCTTTATCGAGCCCATGGCGGCGGTCAAGGCGAACAACGAGCTGCGCGAGCTCGCGGCCAAGGAAAAGCTCGAGATCGAGCGCATCCTCGCCGAGCTCTCCGCCGACTGCGCCGAGCACCGCAGCGACATCAACTCCGATTACGAGGTGCTCGTCCGTCTCGACCTGATCTTTGCCAAGGCAAAGCTTTCCTACAAGCTCGACTGCGGCGAGGCCGAGATTGAGGGAGAGGGACTGCTGCTGCGCCGCGCGCGCCATCCGCTGCTCGACCAGGCGAAGGCTGTGCCGATCGACGTCGAGCTCGGCGGCGGCTTCGACACCCTTGTCATCACCGGCCCGAACACCGGCGGCAAGACCGTCTCGCTCAA
>CAMVJF010000243.1 GCA_947167725.1 uncultured Clostridia bacterium
TTCCGTTGTTTTCATCCCTTGACATGGCACACTCGCGCATAAATGGTCTTGTCCCATTCTATTCGCGGGGACGACGTCATATTACTCTTCGAGCTCTTCGAGCCGCAGAACGACGATCTGCTCGCCCCGGCAGGGCCGCATGCCAAGGCGCTCTTCCGCGAGGCGCTCGAGCTCCGCGAGCGGGAGACGCGAGGCCAAGCGCACATCGAGGATGCGGATCTCGCTCTCAAGCGCCATCTTTTCCCTGCGCAGCGCTTCGCACTCGTCTCGCACTCCGTTGGCGCGGATCTGCGTCATCAGGGAGAGCACGAGCAGCAGTACGGCCAGCGCGCAGCACAGCGTGCGGATCAATCCTTTCATACGGCGCGCTCAGACCCGCTCGGCCACGCGCAGCTTGGCGCTTCGGGAACGGGGATTCCTTTCCAGCTCCTCTTCGCCCGGGAGGATGGGCTTCCTCGTCACGCTCCGCAGCGTGCGGACGAAGCCGCATGTGCAGATCGGCGCCTCGCGCGGGCACGTGCAGCCGTTCTCGCGCCGGGCGATGCCGTTCTTCACGATACGGTCCTCGAGAGAGTGAAAGCTGATCACGCACAGGCGTCCGCCGGGACGGAGCTTGTCCGGCGCCGTCTCCATCATACGCGAGACCTCGCCCAGCTCGTCGTTGACCGCGATGCGGATCGCCTGGAAGCTGCGCTTGGCCG
This sequence comes from uncultured Clostridia bacterium, assembly GCA_947167725.1. Taxonomy (GTDB): domain Bacteria; phylum Bacillota; class Clostridia; order Oscillospirales; family Oscillospiraceae; genus Limivicinus. The sequence continues at coordinate 702 of CAMVJF010000243.1, forward strand.
GGTGCTGCTTTTCACGCAGCGCTGCCGCGGGCATCGCGCCGCGGATGATCTCCACCAACTCGCCGGTCGTCTCGATCGGCTTTCTCACACGGCTCGCAAGGATCGCGGCCGTGATGCGCCGCGCGTAACGCTCCTCGCCGTAATCCCAAAGGATGCGGTTGAGCGTGTTTTCATCCCATTCGTTCACGACCGTGTGGGCCGTCAGCGTCGCGCTCGCGTCCATGCGCATGTCGAGCGGCGCGTCCTTCATATAGGAAAAGCCCCTCTCCGTCTCGTCGAGCTGCGGCGAGGAGACGCCGAGATCAAAGAGCATGCCGTCCGCCCCGTCTATCGACAGCGAATCGAGGATAGCCGCGACTTCGGAAAAGTTGCCGTGGACGAAGCTGATGACGTCACGGTAAGCCGCGAGGCGCTCCGAGGCGCGCGCGATCGCCGTCTCGTCGCGGTCTATGCACACGAGGCGCCCGCCGTCGAGCCGTTTCGCGATCTCGAGCGAATGGCCGCCGAGACCAAGCGTCCCGTCGACATAAACGCCGTCGGGACGGATGTTCAGATTCTCAATACACTCGTCCAGCAGGACGGGAACATGCTTCGCTTCGCTCATTCAAAAGTCGAGCTCCTCCATGGCCGCGGCAATGTTCTCGGGCGTGGATTCGCTCTCGTAGACCTCCTTCCACGCGTCGCTGTCCCACAGCTCGGCGTGATTGTTGCAGCCGACGACCGTCACGTTCTTCGTCAGAGACGCGTAGGCGCGAAGCTGCTGCGGAATGATCGTACGGCCCTGGCTGTCAAGCTCGCACTTCGCCGCATGGGCAAAAAGCGGGCGCATGCGCCGCTGCTTGACATAGGGCATCGCCCCGACCTTTTCCGAAAAGCTCTGCCAGCTCTCCGCGCTGTAAACGCAGAGGCAGCGATCCATCGATAAGGTAATATAGAAAACCTCGCCAAGCTCTTCTCTGAGCTTCGCGGGAATAAACAATCTGCCCTTATTATCAAGGGAATGCTGGTATTCACCCGTCATCAGCCGCGCCCTCTCCCATCTTTTTTGCTCCATTATGCTCCACTTTTCTCCACTTTCAATTCAATTATAGGGGCGGCTCCGGCAAAATGCAAGAGAAACTTTTTGTCTTTTTTTGTCTTATTTTTTGACCTTTTTTTGAAAAAACGCGTATCACAAGATATAGAAACAACAAAAAACCGGGCCCAAAATATAGGCCCGGGTTTTGCCGGATGCGCAGCTCACTCTTCCTTTGGGAGTTCCTGCTTCACGCTCTTGGCCGCGGTAGTGCCGGCGCTGCTTTTGAAGGCGCTGCGCGAGCCCTGCACGGTGGAGAGGGCGGCGGAGATGCTTTCCTCGGTCTGGCGCATCAGATCGTCGACATAGTCGGCGGCGACCTTGCGCAGCTCGCGGGACTTGTTCTCCGCGGCGGCAATCATTTCGGCGCTGCGCTCCTTGGCGACGCGGACGATCTCCTGCTCCTCGACCATGATGCGCGCCTTCTCCTCGGCGCTCTTGCGCATGGCCTCGGCCTCGCGTTTGGCGTTGCCGATGAACTCGTCGCGCGCGGCGACGAGACGCTTGGCCTCCGCCAGAGCGGTGGGGAGATTGGCCTTGATATCGCTGATGATCTCGATGGCCTTCTCGCGCTCGATAATGCATTTGTCGTTGCCGAGCGGAACGCCCCAGGCCTCCGTCACCATGCCGTAGAGAATGTCGAGCAGTTCAATGACGTCGTTGCTGTTATCCATTGTTCTTCCCCCATCGTTTCGCTTTTCTTTCGATTTCTTCTATCAGCTCGCTCGGCACCAGTCCGGTGAGATCGGCGCCGTACCGGGCCATCTCGCGCACCACCGATGAACTCAAAAAGGTATACTTGCCGCTCGCCGTGAGGAACATCGTCTCGAGGCTCGGGTTGATGTTCTTGTTAATCAGGTCCATCTGGAACTCGTACTCAAAGTCCGACGCGGCGCGCAGGCCCTTGACGATCACGGGATTCTCGAACTGTCTGGCATATTCGGCAAGCAGGATGTCCGAGCAGTCGACCTCGACGTTCTCATAGCGGATGACGGCGCGTCTGACCATGTCGGCGCGCTCCTCGACGGTGAACATCGGCGAGGACTTGCTCGAATTCTTCATGATGCACACGACCACGCGGTCGAAGATCTTCGCCGCGCGGCGGATGATGTTCAGATGACCGAGCGTGATCGGATCAAAGCTGCCGGGGCAGATCGCTGTCCTCATGGCGCACTCTCCTTGGTATAACTGCGGATCTTCACCTTCCCGTACCGGTATTCCTTCATCAGGCGGTAGGGCGGCTCCATCTCCGGCAGCGGCGTGTCTCGACGCGCCTCGACGATTATTATACCACCT
>CAMVJF010000244.1 GCA_947167725.1 uncultured Clostridia bacterium
GGCGATCCTCTCCGGCTGCCGCGCCGTGCACGTCGCTTCCGGCGGTATCGGGCAGAGCGCGGGCAGCGTGGTGCTCTCCGTCGAAGGAGAGGAACAGCGGATCGAAGAGCTGTTCCGCATGCTGAAAAAGATCAAGGGCGAGCCGCCCTTAAAAGAATGGAAAATGAGTTGCGCCGCGTGCGAGAGGCACTGCAACTGGCCGATGCGCGCAGAGAAATAATGAATGACAGGAGATAAAAGGATGAAAGAATCCATCCATCAGTTTTTTCAGGTTGGTACGATCCTGTGGATGAGCTGGCCCAAAACCGACCCGATCGAGGCGCTCAAGCGCGTCGCGAGAGACGATTTCTTCGATGCGATCGAGCTGAAGAGCTTCGGAGAGAGAAACGAAGAGGCGCGCGACATCCTTCGCCAAAGCCACATGAAGGTATGCTACGGCGCGCAACCGCGGCTGCTCGGTCCGAAGCTCAACCCGAACGCTCTCGACGAGGAAGAACGCCTCAAGGCCGAGAGAACGCTGCTTGAGGCGATCGACGAGGCGGAATACCTCGGCGCGCGCGGCATCGCGTTCCTGGCCGGCAAATGGCAAGAGGAGACGAAGGAGGAGGCCTACGCTCAGCTTCTGAAAACCACGAGGAAGCTCTGCGATTACGCCGCCGCGAAGAACATGAGTGTGGAGCTTGAGGTCTTTGACTACGATATGGACAAGGCCGCGCTGATCGGGCCCGCTCCGCTGGCCGCGCGCTTCGCCGCCGACATGAGAACGACGCACAGCAATTTCGGTCTGCTGGTAGATCTGTCTCACTTCCCGACGACCTATGAGACGAGCCGCTTTGTGATCCGCACGCTGAGGCCCTATATCACGCACTTCCACTTCGGAAACGCTGTCGTACGGAAGGGCTGCGAGGGATACGGCGATCTGCACCCGCGGCTCGGCTATCCCAACAGCGCGAACGACGTCGCCGAGCTCGTCGACTTTCTGCGCGTGCTGAAGGACGAAGGCTTCTTCTGCCAGGACGAGCCTTATGTCCTGTCCATGGAAGTCACGCCGCGTCCCGGCGAGGACGAGGAGATCATCGTCGCAAATACCAAGCGCTGTCTCAACCGCGCGTGGAGTTTGGTATAAAAATATAAGGAGGCATGCATCATGCGTATCGTAATTCTTGACGGCTATACGGAGAACCCCGGCGATTTGAGCTGGGAGCTGATTGAAAAATTCGGGGATCTGACAGTATATGACAGGACTCCGTACGAAGACGACGAGATCATCCGCCGCATCGGCGACGCGGAAATCGTCTTTACCAACAAATGCCCGATCTCGGCAAGAACGATCGACGCATGCCCGAATCTGAAATACATCTCCGTTCTGGCGACCGGCTACAATATCGTAGATGTGGCGCACGCCGCGGAGAAGGGGATCCCGGTCTCGAACATCCCGACCTACGGCACGGCGGCCGTGGGTCAGTTCGCGATCGCGCTGCTGCTCGAGCTCTGCCATCATGTGGCGCACCACTCCGAGGCGGTGCATCAGGGCCGCTGGGAGAGCAACCCCGACTGGTGCTTCTGGGATTATCCGCTTATCGAGCTTGACGGAAAGACGATCGGTATCATCGGCTTCGGCAAGATCGGCCAGACTACCGGACGCATCGCGAAGGCGATGGGCATGCGTGTACTCGCGACCGGAAGCCGCGAGACCGACAGCGGCCGCGCGATCGCGGAATACGTTGATCTCGACACCCTGCTGCGGGAATCCGACGTGATCGCGCTGCACTGCCCGCTGTTCCCGTCAACCAAGGGCATCATCAACAAGGACACGATCGCCAAAATGAAGGACGGCGTGTTCATCATCAACAACAGCCGCGGCCCGCTCGTCGTCGAGCAGGATCTTGCGGACGCGCTCAACAGCGGCAAGGTCGCCGCCGCGGGCCTCGACGTGGTCTCCACCGAGCCGATCAAGGGCGACAACCCGCTGCTGAAGGCCAAAAACTGCCTGATCACGCCGCACATCAGCTGGGCGCCGAAGGAGGCGCGCGAGCGCATCATGCAGATCTCGGCAAAGAATCTCGAGAGCTTCTTCGCCGGCGCGCCCGTGAATGTCGTCAACGGCCTCTGAGGAGCGATTTCCTGCGTCGCTGCGCGAGGATTGCGACCGGATCGTCCGGGAGTCGATCCGGCGCGTCCTGCCCGACAATGCCGTACGCCGCGCGCTGGAAGGCAAACGCTTTCCGAAGGGGCGGCTGATCACGGTCGCGGTCGGGAAAGCAGCCTGGTCGATGGCCAGAGCCGCGGCAGACATCCTCGGGGAGCGCATCGACGAAGGCATCGTTATCACCAAATACGATCACGCAAAGGGCGAGATCCCGCCTCTGTCGATCCGCGAGGCGGGTCATCCCGTGCCGGACGAGAACAGCTTCGGCGCGACCGCGGAAGCGCTCGCCATGACAGAGGGTCTGAAGGAAGAGGACAGCGTGCTGTTTCTTCTGTCGGGCGGCGGGAGCGCGCTCTTTGAATCACCCCGTATCAAGCCGGAGGAGCTGCGCGACATCACGTCGCAGCTTCTCGCCTGCGGCGCCGATATCGTGGAGATCAACACGATCCGTAAGCGTCTCTCCGCGGTAAAGGGAGGGCGCTTTGCCCGGCACTGCGCACCGGCGAAGATCTTCAGCATCGTCCTCTCGGACATCATCGGCGATCCGCTCGACATGATCGCCTCCGGTCCGGCCTATCCGGACAGCAGCTCCTGTGAGGATGCCCTCACAATCGCCACGAAGTACCGGCTCGAGCTCTCGGCGGACGCCCGGAACTGTCTGCGCGAGGAGACGCCGAAAACGCTCGATAATGTAACGACCGAGATCACGGGCAGCGTAAAGGAGCTGTGCCGCGCCGTCGCCGATCAATGCCGCGCGCTCGGCTATGAGCCGACGATCCTGACGGATCGGCTCGCCTGCGAGGCGCGCGACGCGGGACGCGAGCTCGCCCGGCTGGCCCGTGAAAACGCGCACACGGCCACGCCGCTCGCCTTGATCGCGGGCGGTGAGACCGTCGTTCACGTGACCGGAAAGG
>CAMVJF010000245.1 GCA_947167725.1 uncultured Clostridia bacterium
GCAACGTATCGGTCTGCCCGTAGGCCAGCGAACAGGCCAGCAGGCACAGCACAAAGAAGATATGGACTCTAGGTTTCACGGCAATAGCAGGTTTTCTCAGCGAAATATACGAAAAAAAGAGAAAACCTGCCAGCGCCGCGGAAAAGAATGTAAAGGACTATTGGATGAAGCCGGCGAAATAGCCGCTGAACAGCACGTTCGTAATCAGGTACCCGACGACCGTGGAGACGATCGTGCAGACCAGGCCCGGCATCATGAAGCTGTGGTTCAGGAGGTACTTGCCGATCACCGTGGTGCCGGAACGGTCGAAGTTGACCGTGGCGATGTCGGAAGGATAGTTCGGGATGAAGAAGTAGCCGTAGACGCTCGGCAGCACGCCCAGCAGGACGGGGCCGGCGATGCCCAGCTCGTAGGCCAGCGGCAGCATGGCCACGACCACGGCGCCCTGGGAGTTGATCAGCACGGAGACGAGGAAGAACACGAAGGCGATGGACCAGGGATAGCTGGTCACGAGGTCCGCCAGCATCAGCTTCATCTCGTCCAGGTAGTTGCCGAAATAGGTATCCGCCAGCCAGGCGATGCCGTAGATGGCCACGACGGCCACCATGCCGGACTGCCACACGGCGCCGGCGACGGCCTTCTTGGGCGCGGCCTTGCAGAACATGATGTTGCAGGCGGCGGCCGTCAGCATGATGATCTGGATGACGATATTCATCTTCGGCAGGTTGAGCGCCTCGGCCAGCGCACGGCCGTCGGAGACGTGGATCATCTGGCAGAAGGCGAAGAGCACGATGACGAGCAGGGCGCCCAGGAAGATGAACACGGAAGCCTTGGCCTCCTTGGTGATGGTCTTGTCCAGGGTCGTGGCGCTGCTGCCGTACATGTAGCGGTAGGTCTCGGGATCGGACTTGCGCTTCAGGAATTCGGGATCCTTGTCCAGGTCCTTGCCGCGCTTGTAGGAAGCGGCGGCGGCGCACATCAGGCCGGTCAGGCAGGCCGGGATCGTGACCATCAGCACCTGCGGGATGGACACCATGTAGCCGTTGGCGTTGGAGATCGTCACGAAAGCGACCACGGCGGCCGCGATCGGCGAGCAGGTGATACCGACCTGCGAGGCGATGGACGACACGCCGCAGGGGCGCTCCGGCCGGATGTTCTTCTTGAGGGCGATGTCGCAGATGATCGGCATGATCGTGTAGACGACGTGGCCGGTGCCGACGAGCACCGTCAGGAAGAAGGTCGTGAGCGGGCCCAGGAAGGTGATGTGGTCCGGATGCTTGCGCAGCATCCGCTCGGCGATCTGGATCATCCAGTCCATGCCGCCGGAGGCCTGGAGCGTACCGGCGCAGGTCACGGCGGCGATGATGATGTAGATGACATCGGTGGGAGGGGTGCCGGGCTTGAGGCCGAAGCCGAAGACGAGGATGGCGAGGCCGATGCCCGAGATGGCGCCGAGCGCCAGGCTGCCGTAGCGCGAGCCGACATAGAGGGCGGCGAGCACGATCAGCAGCTCGATGATCATTACAAGGGACATGTCTGGGATTTTGTTTTAGTATTCTCGGTTATGGACCCAAATATACTCATATTTTTTGTATTTTTGGCCCCACGTTAGTTAGGACTGTATGCAATATCTCGGAGAAATCATCTCGCTCGTCGTCGCCGTGATGTGGACGGCGACCGCCCTGTTCGCCGACCAGGCGAGCCACCGGATCGGGGCCATGAGCACCAACTTCTTCCGGATGGTCCTGTCGGCCATCCTCCTGGCCGGGCTCCTCTGGATCGTGATCGGACACCCCTACCCGGCCTTTGCCGACGGCAAGACCTGGCTCTGGATGGGCCTCTCCGCGCTGGTGGGCTACGTATTCGGGGATTTCTGCCTCTTCAATTCCTACATCGTGATCGGCGCCCGGTTCGGGCAGCTGTTCATGACCCTCGCACCGCCCTTCGCCGCGATCGCGGGTTGGGCGCTGCTCGGCGAGACGCTCTCCTGGAAGTCCTGGTTCGCGATGGCCGTGACCCTCACCGGCATCGCCATCTCCATCCTCAACCGCGGCCGGGACGGCCACAGCCTCACGCTCAAGCTTCCGGTCAAGGGCGTGCTGATCGGCATCGGCGCCGGACTGGGCCAGGGCGTCGGCCTGGTGCTCAGCAAGATCGGCATGCAGCACTACGCCGCCGCGCTCCCGGCGGACGCGCCGGCGTCGTTCAGTTGGGCCATGCCCTTCGCCTCCACGATGATCCGCTCGCTGACGGGCATGGTCGGGTTCTTTGTCCTGATGGCCCTGATGCGCAAGCTGCCGGAGCTGCGCGCCGCCCTGCACAACCGCGAGGGCATGAAATACACGGGCCTCACGACCCTGTTCGGCCCCTTCATCGGGGTCTCCCTCTCCTTGATGGCCGTCCAGTACGCCCGCGCCGGCATCGCCTCCACGCTGATGGCCCTCACCCCGGTGCTCATCCTCTTCCCCTACGCGCTGATCTATAAACAGACGATCACGCCGAAGGAGATCCTCGGCGTGATCGTCAGCATGACCGGCGTGGCGCTGTTCTTCCTGTTATAAGTCCAGGCAGCCGTCCATCAGGCTTTCGATCAGCTCCTTGTCGAGGTGCTGGCCGATGAAGACGATCTTGTTCATGCGGTCGCCGTATTCGGGATCCCAGTCGCGGCGGAGCTTGGCGTCGCGCGCCATCATCTCGCGGAGCTGGTCCTGCGGCATCGTGGCGAACCAGTACCCGGCATCCTTGATGCTCTTCTGCTTGCCGGCGGTCTCGAAGAGATAGCATTTGTCCGTATCGGCGCTGAAGTAGCACAGGCCCTTGGCACGGATGATCTCCTTGGGCCACTTCCGGGCCACCATGTAGTCGAACTTGTTGATGTCCAGCGCCGGGCGGGACTCGTAGACGTAGGTCCCGATGCCGTATTCCTCGGCTTCTCCCTCCTCGTGGTCGTGATCGTGATGGTGGTGATGGTGCCCGTGTTCATGGTCATGATCATCGTCATGATCATCGTCATGATCATCGTCATGATCATCGTGATCATGATCGTCGTGATCGT
>CAMVJF010000246.1 GCA_947167725.1 uncultured Clostridia bacterium
GATCGGCCGTTATCTCGGCTGGTATTACGGCGCGCGCCCGAACAAAAAGGCGAAGGTCGTCATCGGCAAGGACACCCGCCGCTCGAGCTATATGTTCGAGTACGCGCTCTGCGCCGGCTTGATGGCTTCCGGCGCGGACGCCTATATCATGCACGTCACGACCACGCCCTCCGTGTCCTATATCGCCCGCGTGGACGACTTCGACTGCGGCATCATGATCTCCGCCTCGCACAACCCCTTCTACGACAACGGCATCAAGATCGTCAACAACAACGGCGAGAAGATGGACGAGGAGACGCTGCTCGGCATCGAGGATTACATTGACGGCAAGCTCGAGCTCCCTCTTGCCGAGCGTGACAAGATCGGCCGCACGGTCGACTACGTTGCCGGCCGCAACCGCTACATCGGTTACCTCATCTCGCTCTCCCGGTTCAGCTTCAAGGACGTCAAGGTCGGCCTCGACGTTGCCAACGGCGCCGCCTGGCAGATCGCCAAGAGCGTTTTCGACGCGCTGGGAGCCAAGACCTATGTGATGAATGCGGAGCCCGACGGCTACAATATCAACACCGAATGCGGCTCGACGCATATCGAGCACCTGCAGCGCTTCGTCGTGGAAAAGGGCCTCGACGTCGGCTTTGCCTACGACGGCGACGCCGACCGCTGCCTCTGCGTGGACGAGAAGGGCAACGTCGTCACCGGCGACCATACGATCTACATCTGCGGCCTCTATATGAAGGAGCACGGAAAGCTCGCCAACAACAAGGTCGTCACCACCGTGATGAGCAACTTCGGCCTGTATAAGGCGCTCGACGCGGTCGGGGTCGGCTATGAAAAGACCAAGGTCGGCGACAAATACGTCTACGAGAACATGGTCCAGAACGGCCATAAGATCGGCGGCGAGCAGTCCGGCCACGTGATTTTCACCGAGCACGCCACGACCGGCGACGGCATCCTCACCAGCCTCAAGCTGATGGAGGTCATGCTCGATAAGGAAAAGCCCATGAGCGAGCTGGCGGCTCCCGTTGTGTTCTATCCCCAGGTCCTCAAGAATGTCCGCGTCAAGTCCAAGCCCGACGCGCAGAACGACCCCGAGGTCAAGGCGGCGGTCGCCGCGGTGGGAGAAGCGCTCGGCGATACGGGCCGCATCCTCGTGCGCGAGAGCGGCACCGAGCCCGTGATCCGCGTCATGGTCGAGGCAGGCTCAAAGGAGATCTGCGAAAAGTATGTTGACAGCGTGATCGACGTGATCAGCGCCAGAGGCCATCTGGCATAAGCCAAGCGCGCTTCGCCTTACCTTAAGAAGCCGGGAATCTCCGGCTTCTTTTGCTGTTGACAGGAATGATATAATAAGCGCACAGTCCGTATGATACGGAAGGCGCAAAGCGCTTTCAGGCCGTTATGGGACCGCATCGGCAGCATGAGCGCGCCGCGCCTGCGGTTATACGCCTCCAAGAACATGAAAAAGGATGATTCCCAATGCCGATCCTCAAGCGGGGAGAGCTCCTGATCCCCAGACAAGCCTATCTTGACCGCTGGCCGGTGATCGCCTGCGATCAGTTCACCTCGCAGAGGGAATACTGGGAGCAGACGGCGCGGCTCACGGCGGGAGTGCCCTCGAGCTATCACATCATTTTCCCGGAGGCGGAGCTCTGCGGCGACGAGGACGCGCGGATCGCCGCGATCAGGCGAAACATGGAGGACTACCTCTCCCGCGGCGTTTTTCTCTCGCTGCCGGATTCTTATGTGCTCGTCGAGCGTACGCTTCGCGACGGCTCGATCCGCCGCGGCGTGGTCTGCCTGCTCGACCTCGAGAGCTATGATTTCGGGGAAAAGCCGTCCAGTCCCGTCCGCGCGACGGAAAGGACCGTTCTTTCCCGCATCCCGCCGCGCGTTCGGATCCGCTCCAACGCCGCGCTCGAGAGCTCTCATGTGTTGCTGCTGTGCAGCGATCCGGCGCACCGGCTGATCGAAAGCGCGGAAAAAGGGGAGAAGCTCTACGAGCTTGAGCTGATGCAGGGCGGCGGACACCTCGCCGGCTTCCGCGTCTGCGGCGCGGCGGCGGACCGCTTTGACGCGGCGCTCGCGTCTTATGAGAAGGCCGCCGGCGGCTTTTGCTACGCCGTCGGCGACGGGAACCACTCTCTCGCAGCGGCGAAAGCCTGCTGGGAGGCGCTCAGGGAGAGCGAACCGGCTCTCGCGGGCAGCGACCATCCCGCGCGCTACGCGATGGTCGAGCTCGAAAATCTCTTCGATCCGGCGCAGCGCTTCGAGCCGATCCATCGTCTCGTGCGGAACGTTGATAAGGAAAAGCTGCTCGCAGCCCTTCGCGTCCGCAGCGCCGGGGACGGCGAGATCGTCGAGTGGGCCGCGGAAGGGGAGAGCGGGACGCTTCGCTTCACGCGCGGACTTCTGCCGGTCGGCGAGCTTCAGAACGCGCTGGACGAGTACTGCGCGCGTGAAGGCGGGGAGATCGACTATATCCATGGCCGCGAGACCGCCGTCGAGCTGGCCCGCCGGGAGGGGGCGATCGCCTTTCTTCTGCCCGCCATCGAAAAGGACGGGCTTTTTCGCAGCATCGAACAGGGCGGCGTCCTCCCGCGCAAGACCTTCTCAATGGGGCACGCCGAAGAAAAGCGCTATTATCTCGAGTGCCGCGCGATCCGATAACGCGCCAGGCGTATTTCTCAGTCGACGGGGTTGACCGAAACGATGAAAAACAAGTATTTTTCGCTTTATGACGCGCTGATCGACGGCGTGAGATCGCCCGATCCGATCTGCCGCGCGCTATGCGGAGAGCGCTGGGCCCTTGTCGAGAGCGAGCGCAGCTCCGGCATGGCGATGAATACGGAAGGGGAGAGCGTCCCTCCGATGTACCGATCTCTGATTGGACTGCCTCTGTGCGAGGCGGCAAAGGCTTCCGTGAGCTGGAATCTCAGGGAGGCGTCCCTCGGACTTGCCGCCGCGAACGCATGGTACAATACGCCCGCGCGGGCGGAGTCGCTCGGCGCGCTCTCGTCGATGGACGTGTTCTACACGGACGG
>CAMVJF010000247.1 GCA_947167725.1 uncultured Clostridia bacterium
CATCAAGGTCGGCGACGTGATCGAGTGCTTCGTGATGCAGCAGATCTGATTTACGGCAAACGATTCGCGGAGGAACCACAATGGCATCCAATAAGATTGCAAGAACAAACGACGATATCCAGTTCGTGATCTCCGCGCTCCTGCGCGAGGTCAAGGATCCCCGCGTCCAGCAGGGGATGATCAGCGTCACGCGCGTGGAGACCACGGGCGATCTGCGCTACTCCAAGATCTGGCTCTCCGTGCTCGGCATGAAGGACGAGAAGGAGTTCCGCCGCGGCCTGCGAAGCGCCGCGGGCTACCTGCGCAGGGAGCTCGGCAGCCGCATGAAGCTGCGCTACACGCCCGAGCTGATCTTCGAGATCGACCACAGCATCGAGTACGGCGCGCACATCAACGAAGTCATCAACAGCTTAGAGATCAAACACGACGGAGATGAGGCGGATGAAGACCAGTGAAGCGGCAGGGCTGTTTCGCTCCAAAGACAATTTCCTGCTTCTGACGCACAAGAACCCCGACGGCGCCGCGCCGGGAAGACGGCGTTCCTTTACCGCAACGCGGAGATCACGTCGAAATACCTTCCCTTTGCCGAGCCGTATTTCGCCCCCGAGGGCTATGAATACAGCTTCGCCGTCGCGGTCGACGTTGCCGCGGAGAAGCTGCTTCCGCCGGATTTTGACGGGCGGATCGATTTCTGCGTCGATCATCATCCCTCCAATACGAAGTACGCGCCGAAATCGCTCATCGCGCCGTCCAAGGCGTCCTGCGGCGAGATCGTGCTGCAGTTGATCAAAGCGCTCAACGGCGGGATCGACGGCGAGGAGGCGAACCTTCTCTACGTCGCCGTCTCGACCGACTGCGGCTGCTTCGTCTACGCCAATACGAAGGCCGACACGCTGCGCGCGGCCGCGGAGCTGCTCGACTGCGGCGCGGACAACGCCGCGCTCAACGTCGCTCTTTTCCGAAAAATCTCTCCGGCTCGCATGAAGCTCGAGGGGATGATCTATTCCGGAATGGAGTACTACCGCGGCGGGAAGATCTCGCTCGCGACGATCACCCAGGAGATGCTGCGCCTCTCCGGCGCGGTGGAGGACGATCTCGACGATATCTCCTCTCTCGCGGGCAAGGCGCAGGGCGCGGTGCTGTGCATCACGCTGCGTGAGCAGCCGGACGGAGAGAGCCGCATTTCGCTGCGCTCCTCGCCCGAGGTGGACTGCAGCGAGATCTGCGCGGTATTCGGCGGCGGCGGCCATGCGATGGCCGCGGGCTGCACGATCCAGTCCTCTCCCGAAAAGGCAAAGCGCATGCTGCTCGACGTGATCGACGAGGTCTGGAAATGAACGGGATCCTGCTCGTCGACAAACCGCAGGACTGGACGAGCTTCGACGTCGCGGCCAAGCTCAAGGGCCTGAGCCATACGCGCAGGATAGGCCATTCCGGCACCCTTGATCCCCTGGCCACCGGTCTGCTCGTCATATTCCTCGGCCGCGCGACGCGAGCCGTGCCCTTTGCCGAGGACCATGACAAACGCTATCTTGCCTCCTTTCGACCCGGCCTCGTCACCGACACGCAGGACGTCACGGGCCATGTCCTGGCCCGGAACGACTGCTCCGTGACGGATGCGGAATTGAAGGAGGCTTTACGCGCGTTTCGGGGCGAGATCCTGCAGACCCCGCCGATGTACTCCGCCATCCGCGTGAACGGACGACGCCTCTACGATGTCGCGCGACGCGGCGAAGAGGTGGAGCGCAGCCCCCGCCCGGTCACGATCCGGATGCTCGAACTGGTCGGACGCGGGGAAAACGGAGACTTCCTGCTCGATATCCGCTGTTCGAAGGGGACCTATGTCCGTACGCTCTGCGACGACCTCGGCCGCATGCTCGGCTGCGGCGGCTGTATGAGCGCGCTGCGCCGTACCGAGGTCGGGGACTTCTCCCTGCGCGGCGCCCACACGATGGAGGAGCTGATCGCCGCCGCGGAGCGCGGCGAGCTGGAAAGCCTGCTCCTCGGCGTCGACGCCCTGTTCCCCGGCCTGCCGAAGCTTTGCGTCGGCACGGAGGAAGAGAGAAGGATCCGCTGCGGGAACGATATCATTCTTGACGCACCGGACGGCCGCTGTCTCGTTTATTCCGGGAGCGGCGATCTGCTGATGCTCGGCGAGGCGGCGGACGGCCGCATCCGCACGGTCAGGAGCTTTTTCGAGGTATAGGAAATGAATGAAATCAAACGTGCCGTCGCGATCGGCTTTTTCGACGGCGTCCACATAGGCCATGCCGCGCTGCTGCGAAAGACGAAGGAGCGCGCCGAGCAGAGCGGGGCGATCCCGGCGGTGGTCAGCTTCGACATCCACCCGGACAACCTTGTTTTCGGCGGCGAGGTCAAGCTGATCAACAGCGCCGTCGGCCGCGAGGATATCATCCGCCGCCTTTATGGCATTGACAGCGTGATCTTCCTTCACTTCAACCAGCACCTCATGCACATGCCCTGGCGGGACTTCATCGACTCGCTGATCGCGGAGCTGAGCATCTCCCACATCGTCGTGGGTCACGACTTCTGCTTCGGCTACCGCGGCGAGGGCACGGCGGAGAAGCTGCGCGCCTACTGCGCGGAGAAGGGCGTCGGCTGCGACGTGATCCCCGCTGTGACGCTCGACGGCCGCGTCGTGAGCTCGACCTATATCCGTTCGCTGATCGAGGCGGGCGATATGGAGCAGGCCGCGCGCTATCTCGGCCATCCGCATATCCTCTCCGACACGGTACACTCCGGCTACCATCTCGGCCGCGAGCTCGGCGCGCCGACGATCAACATGTACTTCCCCGAGGGCGTGCTGGTCCCGCGCTACGGCGTCTACGCGAGCCGCGTATGTCTCGGGAGCGGCGAGAGCCGCTGCGCCGTGACGAACGTCGGAGTTCGCCCCACGACCGGGGAAAGCAATCGCGTGAGCGTCGAGAGCCACCTCCTCGATTTCTCCGGCGATCTTTACGGCCGTCAGGCCCGGGTGGAGTTTTACCGCTTCCTGCGCCCCGAGCGGCGCTTT
>CAMVJF010000248.1 GCA_947167725.1 uncultured Clostridia bacterium
GGTCGCGCGTGTTTTCTCCTGACGAAAAGAACGGCCCTTCCCTTCCGGACAGGCCGTTCTATTTTACTTCTTGCCCATCAGTCCGCCGAGCAAGCCCTCCTTGAGCCCGCCGAGGATGCCGTCGCCGGAGCCGATGCCGTCGAGCTTGCTGTCCAGCTTGAGCAGCTTCAGGATCTCCGGAAGCTCCAGATCCTCGCCCTTGAGGATCTTCAGCGCGTTCTTCTTCGCGTCGGAGCTCGCGGCGCGGTAGGCCTCGAGCAGCTTCTTCTCCGCGGCCGTCAGCGTCTCGTCGCTCTTCTTGGCGGCCGTTTTCTTGGCGGCCGTCGTCTTGGCGGCCGTTTTCTTCGCAGCCGCCGTCTTGGCGGTCGTTTTCTTCGCGGCCGTCGCCTTCTTTGCGGCGGAGCCGCTCTCCTTGGCGGCGCTGAGCAGCGAGGACTGCGTCACGCCTGTTGTCCTGGCGATCTCCTTGAGGATGGCCTGCGTCAGCTCCGTCTCGCCGCGCTCGGCCTTGCCGAGCTCCGCGGCGGAGAGGCCCTTGATCTTCTTCGCAAGCTGCTCCTGCGTCATGCCGGCGCCCGTGCGCGCCTCTTTGATCAGCGTTCCGACTTTATTTGCCATATGCTCAGATCCTTTCTGTTTTTTCTTTCTGATCCCTTACCCGGAGCATATCACAATCCGCCGTTTCGTGCAACAATTGACTTTTCCCCCGGGGGATACTATGATGTTGTCATCTATTCTGCGAAGGGCGGCGCTGAAACAATGATCGATTTTTCCTGTGACTACAACTGCGGCTGCGCGCCGGAGATCCTCGCGGCGCTGACGTGCGCGAATGGCGCACAGCACGCGACCTACGGCTTTGACTCCTATTCCGCCGCGGCGAAGGAGAAGATCCGCGCCGCGATCGGCAATCCTGGGGCCGACGTGTATTTCCTCGTCGGCGGGACCCAGACCAACGCCACCGTGCTCTCCTCCATCCTCGCGCCCTGGGAGGGCGTGCTCTCCGCCGCGAGCGGCCACATCGCCGTGCACGAAGCGGGCGCCGTGGAGGCCACCGGCCACAAGGTGCTGACGCTGGAGGCCGACGCATACGGCAAGCTCTCTCCCGGGACGATCGCTTCCTGGCTTGAGAGCTTCTTCGCCGACGGGACGCATCCGCACATGGTCCGGCCCGGCGCCGTCTACCTCTCCCACCCGACGGAGTACGGCGGCCTTTACACCGCCGCGGAGCTGCGGGTGATCCGCGCGCTCTGCGACGAATACGGCCTGCGCCTCTTCCTCGACGGGGCGCGTCTGGCCTACGTGCTCGCCGCGCGCGGAACGGACGTGGATCTCCCGCTGCTCGGCGAGCTCTGCGACGTGTTCTATATCGGCGGGACCAAGTGCGGCGCCCTCTGCGGCGAGGCCGTCGTGTTCAGGCGGCCGCAGCCCTGCTTTTTCCCGGCGCACAAGCAGCGCGGCGCGCTGCTCGCCAAGGGCTATCTTCTCGGTCTGCAGTTCGACGCGCTCTTTACGGACGATCTCTACCTCCGTCTCGGCGCGCAGGCGATCGACTGCGCAATGGCGCTGCGCGAGGGTCTGCGCGCGCGCGGCGTTTCCTTCTTCCCCGAGAGCAACAGCAACCAGCAGTTCCCTGTTCTGACGGCGGAGCAGCTTGCAAAGCTCAAAGGCAGGATCGGCTTCGAGGTCTGGCGGTCATTTCCGGACGGCTCCGCCCTTGTCCGTCTCTGCACCTCCTGGCGCACGACGAAGGCGGAGGTCGAGGCCGTCTTCGCTGCGCTGGACAGCTGATGCGCGCCTCTCCCTTTGGGGATGCCTTAAATAAATAACGCGGAAGCGGGGCATGAAACCCCCGCTTCCGCGTTATTTATTCTTCAGAAATCGAAGAGATTGATCTGATTGCTGTCCGGCAGATCGCCGAGCGCGCCGAGCTCGCGGAGCGTGTCCAGGTGCGTCTGGCTGACCTTGGGGCAGTCGCTGCCGAGATCCTGCACGGAGATGTACTGCTTGCCGCTCCTGCCGCAGCGCGCCAGGTCCTCCGCCGCGGCCTCGCCGAGGCCGGAGATCGAGATAAAGGGCGGCCGGAGCCGTCCGTCCTCGATGAGGAACTTCGACGCGTCGGACCGATACAGATCGATCGGCAGGAAGGAAAAGCCGCGCATGTTGAACTCGTACACCGCCTCGAGCGTGACGAGCAGATCCTCCTCGTTCGCCGTGAGGTCGCCGCGCCGGCGCATGTCGCTGATCTTTCTCCGCACGCTGTCCGTGCCGCCGCACATCATCTGCGCGTCAAAGCCGCCCTTCTGGCTGCGGCGGTAGAAATAGGCCGAATAGAAGGCCAGCGGCTCGTGCACCTTGAACCACGCGATGCGGAAGGCCATCATGACGTAGGCCACCGCGTGGGCCTTCGGGAACAGGTACTGGATCTTGCGGCAGGACTCGATCCACCAGTCCGGCACGCCCAAGCCCTTCATCTTGTCCACGATGCCCGCGGGCCAGGGTTTTCCTTTATGGATGGCGCCTTTGCGCACCGCCTCCATGAACTGGAAGGCCAGCGAGGGCTGCATCCCCTTCTGGATCAGATAGAGCATGATGTCGTCGCGGCAGCCGACGGTCTCGTTGACCGTTGCCGTCCCGTTGAGGACGAGATCGCGGATGTTGCCCGCCCACACGTCCGTCCCGTGGGAGAAGCCCGAAAGGCGCACCAGCGTGTCGAACTGCCGCGGCTGGGTGTCCACGAGCATCTGGCGGGTGAACGGCGTGCCGAACTCGGGCACGCCGATCGAGCCCGTCTTTCCGATGATCGGGTCGTCCTCCGGCAGGCCGAGCACGGCCGGGGAGGTGAAGATCGACATGGTATCGGGGTCGCTCAGCGAGATCTCCTTGGCGTCGACGCCCGTCGAGTCTTCCATCATGCGGATCATCGTCGGGTCATCGTGACCCAGCTCGTCGAGCTTGAGGAGATTGGCCTCCATGCAGTGGTATTCGAAGTGCGTCGTGATGATATCGCTGTTCGGGTCG
>CAMVJF010000249.1 GCA_947167725.1 uncultured Clostridia bacterium
CGGACGCAACCGCCGCGAGGAAATGCCCGACGCCGCGGCCCACGCCGAGACCGAGGCCATCCGCGAGGCGGGCGGGGCGCTGGGGAGCTGGCGGCTCGAGGGCTGCACGCTCTACGTCACGCTCGAGCCCTGCCCGATGTGCGCCGGAGCGATCATCAACGCGCGCATCCCCACCCTCGTCTACGGCGCGGCGGACGCGGTGAGCGGCTCCTGCGGCAGCGTCATCGACCTCTTTTTTGAACGCTACGGCCACAGCCCGGCCGTGTACGGAGGCGTACTGGCGGACGAGTCCGCCGCGCTGCTCCGTTCCTTCTTCGGTGCGCGGCGCTGAGACGGTTCCCATTTGTGTACAAAAATCCCGAATACTGCCATCAAGACGACCGTTTTTCCTCAAAACGGTCGTCGTTTTTTTCTGTTTTGTCCCTGTCTTCTCCCCGTTTTTCGGCATATCGACGAAATGCGCAAATGTTTTTGACAAAGAAATAACAATATGATTAAATAGGATTGAGACTATATTCTTTCCGGGCCGCCGGGCGGTCGCATTTGCGGTTATTTTGTCAATTGAATCGCCCGCTTTTCCTTGAAAGAACGGTGCTCATGCGTTATTATAATAGTGTTGTCGCGCCGCTCGTGCGGCGCAGGAATACAGAGGAACAAGGGGGTGTGCCGATGTCATTCGAAGCGATCTACAATATTTCGCAGGCTGAGACCGAGGGCAAAGCCGCGGTCGCGGCGGCGGAAGTGAAAGCCAAGGCGCTGATAGCCGAGGCCGAAGAGGCCGGAAAGGCCTCCGTCGAGGCGGCGATCGCCCGGGCGGACGAGGAGCTGGAAAAGCTTTACGCCATGGCCGGGGAGAAGAGCCGTGAGACGGGCGAGGCGCTTGCGCGCGAGCTGGAGAACAAGAAAGCCGTTCTGCTTGCCGGAGCGGAGGCCAGGCTCGATCGCGCCGCGTCTTTAGTAGTGGAAAGGATAGTGAACAACTGACATGGCCATCGTAACAATGAAAAAGCTGCGGCTGATGGTCGCCCGCTCGCAGAAGGATGCGCTTCTGCGGGAGCTGATCCGTCTGGGCTGTGTCGAGTTTTCCGAGCTGGAGGACGCCGCGCCGGAGCTGGAGAGCCTGCGCCGGACGGACAGCGACACGCTCGCGTGCAAAAGCGAGCACGCCGCGCTCCTCCATGCCGTCGCGGTGCTGGACCGTTACGCGCCGGAGAAAAAGCCCATGCTCTCCGCCCCGCCGGAGGTTTCCGGCGACGTGCTGCTGGAGAGCGGCGATCTCCCCGCGGCTCTCGCCCTTGCCGACGAGATCAGCGCAGCGGACGACCGCATCAAGCGCATCGGCGCCGAGGAGAGCCGCGAGCGTGCCGTGATCGAATCGCTCGTGCCCTGGCTGCCGCTCGACCTCCCGCTCGATATCGACGGGACCGAGCGCAGCGCCGTGCTGCTCGGCTCCGTGCCCGTCAAGGTCCCGCTCGACAAGCTGCGCGAGGCGATCGCCCTCGTGACCGAGGAGGCGGAGCTCTTTGAGGTCAGCGCCGACAAAAAAGCCTCCTATGTGCTGATCATCTGCGCGAAGGAAGCCCTCGGCGAGCTGCAGGAGGCCCTGCGTCCCTTCGATTTCACGGCGCAGTCCTTCCCCGGCATGAGCGGTCCGGCCAAGCAGTGTACGGCCCAGAGCAACGCCGCGCTCGCGCGGCTCGCGCGCGAAAAGCAGTCCTGCGAGGAGGCGATCCGCGCCAGGGCCGAGAGCCGCGACGCGCTCAAGCTCGCGGCCGACCGCGTCGAGACGAAGATCTCCCTCTCGGAGGTTTCGGATCTTGCGCTCTCGAGCGACGGCGTGCTGGTCCTGCAGGGCTGGTTCCCCGCCGAGAAGGAAGCAGCGCTCGAGGAAACGCTCGCACGCTTCGACTGCGCCTGGGAGACCGAGGAGCCCGCGGAGGAGGAATACCCGCAGGTCCCCGTCAGCCTGAAAAACAACCTCTTTACCAACGCGCTGAACATGGTGACCGAGATGTACTCCCTCCCGGCCTACGGCACGGTGGACCCCAACCCGCTCATGGCCCCCTTCTTCATTCTGTTCTTCGGACTGATGATGGCGGACATCGGATACGGTCTCATCATGATCGCGGCCGCAATCGTCGCCATGAAGAAGCTCAAGCCCCGCGGCGGCTCGAAGGCCTTCTGCCAGCTGCTGCTCTACGGCGGCATCGCCACTGCGGCGATGGGCGTGCTCACGGGCGGCTTCTTCAGCGATGTCCCCTATAAGCTCGTCCACCTGTTCAACCCCGAGAGCACCTGGCCGGGACTGTGGCATCTCTTCAGCCCCGAGGAGGACAGCGAGCTTGTACTCTACGGCTCTCTGGTTCTGGGCATGCTGCATCTGAACACCGGTATGGTCGTCTCCGCCGCGGAGAAGATCCGCCGCGGCGACAAGGCCGGGGCGATCTTCGAAGAGGGCTCGCTCTGGATCCTGCTCGTCGGCGGACTGCTGCTGGCCGCAGACATGCTCCTTGTCCATAGCTCCGCTCTGCATATCGCCGCGATCGCGGTGCTCGCCGTCGGCGGCTGCATGCTGCTCTTCGGCGCGGGCCGCGGGGCAAAGGGCTTCGGCAAGGTCACGGCGGCCTTCGGATGCATCTACAACACCGCGACCGGCTGGTTCGGCGACGTGCTGAGCTATTCGCGTATCATGGCGCTGATGCTCGCCGGCGGCGTGGTCGGCAAGGTGTTCAACACTGTCGCCGTCATGCCTGCGGAGTCCGCCGGCGTGAACGTGTTCACGATGCTGGCCTTCGTGCTGATCTTCGTGCTGGGCCACGCGATCAACTTCGCGCTGAACCTGCTGGGCTGCTATGTCCATGACCTGCGTCTGCAGTGTCTGGAGTTCTTCGGCAAGTTCTACGCCGACGGCGGCAAGCCCTTCCGTCCGCTGAAATTCGGCGGCCGCTTCGTCCGCGCGAAAGAGAATTGAGTAAGCAAATACAGTTCAACATACAAAACCTACATTCAGGAGG
>CAMVJF010000250.1 GCA_947167725.1 uncultured Clostridia bacterium
GACAGCAGCGCGGCGTTCCGCTCGAGGATCTCCGCGTCCGCGGCGTCGGGGCGCAGCGTGACGGGGACGAGCAGGCTCTGCGCCATGACGGCGCGGTCCTGCGCCTTGAGCCGGTCGAAGATCATGCGCTCGTGCGCGGCGTGCTTGTCGATCAGCAGCAGCTCGTCATTGACCTCGACGATGATATAGGTCTTCATCGCCTCCCCCACTATCTTGTGGTCTGGCAGGCGCGGCTTTTCAACATTTTGAACAGCTTTTTCCACAATCCGGGTGCCAGCGGGGGGCTCAAAGCCTGTCACGGCAACGGCTTTCGGCTCGGAGGGCGTCGGACGGGCGGGAGAAAGGTCGAGCCGTGTCTGCCAGGCCGGGTCGGGGGCGCGCAGTCCGGTGGGCTTCCAGGTACCGGAGGCGGGCTTTGCGTACGCGGCGGGAGACGGGCCGGGGCTCTCCGCATATTTCGCCGCGCTCTTCGCGCCGCTCTTGTCCGGCGCGGCAGCATAGCCGTTCGCGCGGAACTGCTCGGCGCTCATGGACTGGTAAAAATTCTCCTTCGGGCGGATGTCGGCGGGCAGCTCGGCGGCGGGGGCCTTGGTGCGCTCCTCACCCGTCAGGGCGCTGAGCACGGCGTAGTACACCGCGTCGAACACCTTGCGCTCCTCGCTGAACTTGACCTCGGTCTTGGCGGGGTGGACGTTGACGTCCACGCTGCCGTAGGAGAGCGTGAGATACAGCGCGCAGGCCGGGTAACGCCCGGTGAGCAGCGTGTTCCTGTAGGCCTGCTCCAGCGCGGCCTGCAGCAGCTGGGAGCGGATGGCGCGGCCGTTGCAGAAGAAGAACTGCGCGCTGCGGTTGCCCCGCCCGAAGGATGGGGAGGAGACGTAGCCCGAGACCTCGATCCCCTCGCTTCCGCCCGTGCATTTGAGCATGTTCGAGGCGAGCTCGCGGCCGAGCAGCGCGTAGAGACAGGAATCCTGCCGCCCGTCGCCGGGGGAGAAGAACTGCTCCTCGCCGTCGCGCAGAAAGCGGAAGCAGATCTCCGGATGCGCCAGCGCGCAGCGCAGCGCCGCATTCTGACAGGCGGAGGCCTCGCTGCGGTCGGATTTCAGGAATTTCTGGCGCGCGGGCGTGTTGTAAAAGAGCTCGCGCAGCTCGATCGTCGTGCCCTCCGGACAGCCGCAGGGCCCCATTTCGAGGATCTCGCCCGCCTCGAGCGTGACGAGCGTGCCGCTCTCGGCGCCGCGCTCGCGGGTCGTGAGCCGGACCTTCGACACGGCGGAGATGGCGGCGAGCGCCTCGCCGCGGAAGCCCATCGTGCGGATGGCCTCGAGCCCGCTCTCGTCGCGCAGCTTGGAGGTGGCGTGGCGCAGGAAGGCCAGACCCGCGTCCTCCGGCGACATGCCGCAGCCGTCGTCCGTCACGCGGATATAGCCCGCGCCGCCGCCGCGGATCTCGACCGTGATGTTCTTCGCGCCCGCGTCGATCGAGTTCTCCGCCAGCTCCTTGACGGCGGAGGCCGGCCGCTCGACGACCTCGCCGGCGGCGATCAGGTCTGCGACGTGGGGGGAGAGAATGTTGATAACGCTCATAAGCATGACCTCTTGGAATCGTGTTCTTGCCGTCATTATACAGGATTGCGGTTGATATTTCCATAGGGAATATGATATGATAAACTGCAAAAATGTGTTCGAGCGAGGGAAGGAAGCATGGCTTATATCCGAAAAACGATCGCCCCGGAGGAGATCCGCCGGCAGGAGGAGATCTGCGCGCGCATCTTCGAGCGCGTCACAGCGGACGGGGCGCGGCCGCTGGCAATGGTGGACACCTACGGCTGCCAGCAGAACGAGGCTGACAGCGAGAAACTGCGCGGCTATCTCGCGGCGATGGGCTACGGCTTCACACAGGACGAGTTCCAGGCGGACGTGATCGTCGTGAACACCTGCGCCGTGCGCGAGCATGCCGAGATGCGCGTGCTCGGCAACGTCGGCGCGCTGAACCACAGCAAGAAGGCCCGCCCCTCGCAGATCGTCGCCGTGTGCGGCTGCATGGTGCAGCAGGAGCACATGGCGCAGAAGATCAAGATGTCCTATCCCGTGGTCGATCTCGTCTTCGGCCCGCACGAGCTCTGGCGCTTCCCCGAGCTGCTCGAGGAGGTCATGCTTCGCCACAGGCGCGTCTTCGCCGCCGCGAAGGACGACGGCGCCGTGGCTGAGGGCATCCCGCTGCGGCGCGACGGGAAGGTCAAGGCCTGGCTTTCGATCATGTACGGCTGCAACAACTTCTGCACCTACTGCATCGTCCCCTACGTCCGCGGGCGCGAGCGTTCGCGCCTCCCGGAGGACATCCTCGCCGAGGCGCGGGAACTCGTCGCGGCCGGCTACCGCGATATCACGCTGCTCGGCCAGAACGTCAACTCCTACGGCAAGGATCTCGACTGCGGCGTAGACTTCGCGGACCTGATCGCCATGATCAACGCCATCCCGGGCGATTTCCTCATCCGCTTTATGACCAGCCACCCGCGCGACGCCACGGAGAAGCTCTTCCGCACGATGGCCGCCTGCGAAAAGTGCGCCCATCACATCCACCTGCCGGTGCAGTCCGGCAGCGACCGCGTCCTGAAGCGCATGAACCGTCACTATGACCGCGCGAAGTACCTCGAGGAGATCGAGACGGCGCGGCGGTATATGCCGGACCTCGTCGTCACGACGGACATCATCGTGGGCTTTCCCGACGAGAGCGAGGAGGATTTCGAGGATACGCTCTCGCTTTGCGAAGCCGTACGCTTCGACGCGATGTTCACCTTTATCTATTCCAAGCGCCTCGGCACCCCGGCGGCGAGCATGCCGGACCCCTACACCCGCGAAGCCAAGCAGAAGCGCTTCGACCGTCTCACGGAGCTTGCCAACCGCATCTCGCTCGAGAAGCACCGGGCATACGAGGGCCGGACGCTGCGCGTGCTGATCGACGGCGAGACGGGCCGGGAGGAGTATAATCT
>CAMVJF010000251.1 GCA_947167725.1 uncultured Clostridia bacterium
GCAACCTCGACGACGGCGTGCTGACCATCGGCCAGGTCACGGGCATCCTGCACGACATCCTGCCCGTACGGGAGATCATGGACCGCATGATGGACGAGTGCTTCGCCTGCCTCGACCGCTACCGCGCGTAACGACGCGCGAATATGAAAAAGCAGACCATCGGAGATTGCTCCGATGGTCTGCTTTTGCTGTTTTGCCGGCTTATTCCTTGCCGGCCAGTCTCTTGTACTTGGCGTAGCGGCGCTTCGTGAAGTCCTCAGCCTCCGCGAAGAGCAGCTCGGCGCGCTCGGGGAAGGTGCGGGTCAGCGAGGAGAAACGCACCTCGCCCATCATGTAATCCCGCAGCTTGCCGTTCGGCTCGCCGGAGTCGAGAAGGAAGGGATTGCCGCCCGCCTTCTCAAGATCGGGATCGTAGCGGAACAGAGGCCAGAAGCCGCACTCCGTGGCGGCCTTCGCCTCGTCCATGGCGTGGCCCATGCCCTTGGAAAGTCCATGGTTGATGCAGGGCGAGTAGGCGATGACGATGGACGGCCCGTGATAGGCCGCGGCCTCCTTGAGGGCCTTGATCGTGTGCTCGGGGTTGGCGCCGAGGTTGACCTGCGCCACGTAGATATAGCCGTAGGTCGAGAGGATCAGACCGAGGTCCTTCTTCGGCGTGGCCTTGCCAGCGGCCGCGAACTGGACCGAGGCGCCGATCGGCGTGGCCTTGGAGGACTGTCCGCCGGTGTTGGCGTAGAGCTCGTTGTCCATGACCAGCACGTTGAGGTCCATGCCGGTCGCAAGCACATGGTCGAGTCCGCCGTAGCCGATATCGTAGGCCCAGCCGTCGCCGCCGACCATCCAGATGGCCTTGCGTGTCAGCGTGTCCTGACGGCGGCGGATGAACTCGATATCCTCGCTCTCCTCCTTCGTCGCGGCGATCGCCTCCCGCACGCGGTCGGAGAGCTCGGCGGTCTTGTCCATATCGTCGCCCTCGTCGAGCCAGGCGCGCAGCGCGCTCTTGAGCGCCTCGTCGCCGCTCTTCTCGACCACGGCCTCCGCATGCATCCTGGTCTGCGCGCGCAGCTGCTCGGCGGAAAGACCGATGCCGAGGGCGAACTCGGCGTTGTTCTCAAACAGCGAGTTCGAGAAGGCGGGGCCGAAGCCGCGCTTGTTCACGGTCTGCGGGAAGGTCGGGGCGAAGAAGCCGTAGGCCTGCGAGCAGCCGGTGGCGTTGGCGGTGTACATGCGGTCGCCGAAGAGCTGGGTGAGCAGCTTGATGTACGGCGTCTCGCCGCAGCCGGGGCAGGCGCCGGAGAACTCGTAGAGAGGCTGCTCGTACTGGCTGCCCTTGGCGGAGAAGCGGTTCATCGGGTTGGCCTTTTCGCTGAGCGTCAGGCAGTGATCCCAGTTCTTCTGCTCCGCGATCACGTCGTCGAGCGGGACCATCCGGAGCGCCTTCTCCTTGGCGGGGCAGACGTTGACGCAGCTCCCGCAGCCCTGGCAGTCCATCACGCCGACCTGGATGCGGTAGCGCAGGCCTTCGAAGCCCTTGCCGATTGCCTTCTTGGTCACGCAGCTCTCGGGCGCCGCGGCGGCCTCCTCCTCGGTGAAGAGGAAGGGACGAATCGCCGCGTGCGGGCAGACGAGCGAGCAGCGGTTGCAGCCGATGCACTTGTCAGGATCCCAGACGGGAACGTTGTCCGCGACGCCGCGCTTTTCAAAGCGGGACATGGAGATCGGCATCACGCCGTCCGCGTATTCGCTGAAGGTACTCACGGGGATATCGTCGCCCTTGGCGCGGTTCATCGGGATCAGGACCTTCCGGACGTAGCTCGGCAGCGTCGGATCGACGGAGAGCTCCTCGTCCTTCAGCTCCGCCCACTCGGCCGGGATCTCGATCCTGACCATATCGGTCAGACCGCGTTCGATCGCGGCGAGGTTCATGTTGACGATCTTCTCGCCCTTGCGGGAGAAGGTCTTGACCGCGGCCTCCTTCATGTAGCGCTCCGCCTCGTCGATGGGCAGCACGCCGGAGAGCTTGAAGAACGCGGCCTGCAGCACGGTGCTCGTGCGGTTGCCGAGACCGATCTCGCCGGCGATGTCGGTCGCGTCGATCGTGTAGAACTGCACCTTGCGCTCGGCGAGCAGCCGTTTGGCGCGGTTGGGGAGGTTCGCGGCGAGCGTCTCGCCCTTCCAGCGGGTATTCAGTAGGAAGATGCCGCCGGGCTTGACCTCGTTCACGATATCGTAGGTATGCATGTAGCTCTGCTTATGGCAGGCGACGAAATCGGCCATCGTGACATAGTAGGTCGACTGGATCGGCTCGTGGCCGAAGCGCAGATGGCTGCGCGTGAGGCCGCCGGACTTCTTCGCGTCATACTGGAAGTAAGCTTGGACGTACTGATCGGTGTTGTCGCCGATGATCTTGCAGGAGTTCTTGTTCGCGCCGACCGTGCCGTCGGAGCCGAGACCCCAGAACTTGCAGGAGATGATCGACTTGCCGGAGGTGACGATATTCTCGCCGACGGGGAGGGAGGTGTGCGTCACGTCGTCGTTGATGCCGACCGTAAAGTGATTCTTTTTCTCGCCGGCCATGTTGTCGAAGACGGCCTTGATCTGCGCGGGCGTCGTATCCTTGGAGGAAAGGCCGTAGCGGCCGCCGAGCAGGACGAGATTGCGTCCGGCCTCCTGCAGCGCCGCGCTGACGTCCTCATAGAGCGGCTCGCCCAGCGCGCCGGGCTCCTTCGTGCGGTCGAGCACGCTGAGCACCCTGCAGCTCGCGGGGATCGCGGAAAGGAAGTGCTTGAGCGAGAAGGGGCGGTAGAGGCGAACCTGGATGAGACCGACCTTTTCGCCGCGCTCACAGAGATAATTGACGACCTCCTGCGCGCACTGGCACACGGAGCCCATCGCGACGACGACGCGCTCCGCCTCGGGATCGCCGAAGTAATTGAACAGCTTATAGTCGCGTCCGGTCAGCGCGGACATCTTCGCCATGTATTCCT
>CAMVJF010000252.1 GCA_947167725.1 uncultured Clostridia bacterium
CCGACCTATACGAACAAGCAGAAGGTCGTGAACCTCACCGCGGCGAACGGCGGGATCGTCACGCTCCACGCCCTCTGGGCCAAGAACAGCTACCGCATCGTTCTGAACGCCAACGGCGGCACGGGCGACATGTCCGAGGACGGCGGCTGGTGTGAATACGACGGCAGCTACACCATTCCGAAATGCACCTTCACCCGCCCCGGCTTCGAGTTCCTCGGCTGGGCCACCTCCGCGAAGGGCGGCGTCGTCTACGCCGACGAGGCGCAGATCGAGAAGCTCTCCGCCGCGAACGGCAAGGTCGTCAACCTCTACGCCAAGTGGCGCGCGTATCACTACGACATCGAGTTCGACGCCAACGGCGCGAGCTCCGGCGCTACGGCGCCGATGAACGGCCTCGTCAGCGGCAAGGTCTACACGCTGACGGCCAACGCCTTCAAGCGGCCCGGCTACCGCTTCACCGGCTGGCGCGATGAGGATGGCGTTCTGTACGCCAACAAGGCGAAGGTCTCCAACCTGGCCGACGGAGACGACGATCACGTAACGCTCTACGCCCAGTGGGAGCTGATCGAGTACCCGATCACCTACAAGGGCGTGGTTGAGACGGACGGCAACCTCAACCCGCCCAGCTACACCTACGAGAGCCCGGAGATCGTCCTCCAGCCGCTCGCCCGCCCGGGCAACGGCGAGCGTCTGAACAACATCCGTTTCGATGGTTGGTATCTTGACGCGAAGTTCAAGAAGCCCGTTGAGAAGATCGAGGCCGGCAGCACCGGCGCAAAGACGCTCTATGCGAAATGGAGCGGCGTCGCCAACAGCTACAGCGTCGAGTTTGACGCCAACGGCGGCAGCGGCACGATGGCGCCGGAGGCCATGACCTGCGGCAAGCCCAGGGCGCTGACGGCCAACGCCTTCAAGCGTGTCGGCTACGTCTTTGCGGGCTGGCGCGACGGCGAAGGCAACGAGTACCGGAACAAGCAGAGCGTGCTGAATCTCAGCGAGACCGACGGCGGCGTCGTGACGCTCTACGCGCAGTGGACCCCGGCCGAGTACAAGGTCACCTACAAGGGTCTCTGCGCCTTCGACATCAATCCCACTCGCGCGACCTACACTGTAGAGGATCCGGTCGACTTCAACCACCTGGACGATCCGGTGCGGCGGGGCTGCGTGTTCGGCGGCTGGTACACGGACGCCAAGTGCACGAAGCCGGCTGCGACGGCGACCTTCAGCGCCACGGGAGCGAAGACCCTGTATGCGAAGTGGCTGACCAAGGTCACGTACACGGTCAGGTTCGATGGAAACGCCGAGGGCGTCAAGGGGACGATGAAGCCCCTCACCAAGCGCACGAACGGCACGCTGTTCACGCTGACGGCGAACGCGTTCAAGCGCGTCGGCTACCGCTTTATCGGCTGGAACACGCAGGCGGACGGCTCCGGCACGCCGTATGCCAACAAGGCGAAGGTCGCGAATCTGGCCGCGGCGAACGGCGAGGTCGTGACGCTCTACGCCCAGTGGGAGCCGGTCTCATACGCGATCACCTACAAGAACGTCGCCGGGGCGAGGATCCCCGCGAAGGACAGCTACACGATCCTCGAAGCGTATGATCTCCCCGTACCCGAGAAGGAGGGCTATGTCTTCCTCGGCTGGTATACGACGGCGAACTTCAAGGCCGGGACGGAGATCGACGCGATCGGTCCCGGCGCGACGGGGGCCAAGACCCTCTACGCCAAGTGGATGCTGACGCCCGGCGTCTGACCCTCAATCAAACAGGCAACGCCCGCTGCGGGAAACCGCAGCGGGCGTTTTCGATGTTCTTATACGAAGGCGGCAAAATGCGCTCCGACATGCTCCGCCGTTTAGAGGCGCGGCAGCACCTGCGCTTCAGACGCCGCTCGACCCGGGCAAGATCCGAATGCGATCTTTCGGCCGTCCTGAGGGCGCCTCCCGAAACGAGCTGTCGCCCATCCTTCCGAAGCTATCCTTTTTTGAGACGGAAATCACAGCGCTCGGCCCCTTTGCCGAGCGTTCCCGTCCTCTCGAATCTCAGCCCCGGCAGACGCCCGTATATCCTCTCGTCGTTTTCGCAGAAGACCTTCGTAAGCTCCGGGCAGCCGAGCTCCGTAAAGGTGCGGCAATACGGACAGGCTGTAATGTCCATCCGGTATTCGTCCTTTTTCTTCGGATAGAACACATTCTGAAAGCCGTTGCCCGATGCGAAGAGCTTCTTCGTCATCGGGTCCCAGACCCTGATGAACAGGCCTCGCATCCCGGGAAGCTTCATCAGCTTTCGAAGCTTTCTTTCGATCTCCGCGCAGCTCCGTACGGCTGCGTCCTCGATAATCCGATACGCCCTCTCCGGCCCGACGGCATTCTTCACAGTCAGATAGATTGCCGCCGACGGAAGGATCCTGCTGTCCGTATGCATATGTACGCCCCTGGGAAGCGCGCTGTAGCGGGCCAGGAATCCGTCGAGCGTCTCCGTCGCCTCCCGCCACAGCGCATCGCTTTGGGCTTTCGGCAGAGCCTTGTCCATTTCGGCCTTGATCACGGCTTTTTTCTTCATGATTTTTTTCGCATCGTTCATTTTGATATCCCCCATCTTTGCGCTGAGCAGCGGGCCGTTTTCGGCCGCTTTCCGCTCATATTCCCTCGTCGGCTGGTTTTGATCTCCGCGGATGCGGCAACGGGAACAAGCCCCCTCGTCATCCGGAATGAAAGCAGGGTCACGGTCATGGAGGGCGCCTGCCCGTCGGCTTTGAAAAATGCGTATGACGAGCATCATACGCATTCCATATTCAGTATTTCATTGTTTCTTACAGATAGATCTCGCAGTCGTCCTCGACCTTTTTGCAGGCTTTCAGCACGTCCCGCATCACGGTCCCGGGGTCGGCGCCGTCTTCAAACTCCACGCTCATCTTCAGCGCCATGAAGT
>CAMVJF010000253.1 GCA_947167725.1 uncultured Clostridia bacterium
CATGGCGGGCGGACTGTCCAACTGCATCGACCGCATCCTCAGCGGCTATGTGCAGGATATGTTCATGCCCCTGTTCATGGACAACCTGCCGATCTTCAACGTCGCGGACATCTTCATCACCGTGTTCTGTCTGGTCTTTATCCTGTATGTTCTCTTCGGCGGCAAGAATGACGAGGACGAATATGACAAGGAGGACGAGGACGAATACGACGAAGAGGACGTAGAGGAAGAGGACGAGGACGAGGAAGAGCGTCCCGAAAAGCGCAGAGGCCTCGGCTTCCTGTTCGGCAAGGGCGAGGATGACGAGGACGAGGATGACGACGAGGACGAGGACGAAGACGAGGACGAAGACGACGATCGCCGCGAAAGACGTCCGAGAGGTCTGGGCCGTCTCTTCGGAAGCCGCGATGACGACGAGGACGAGGACGAAGACGAGGATGAAGACGAGGACGAAGACGAGGATGAAGACGACGAGCTCCCGCCCGTGAAGCGTCCCTCCAAATACGACCGTGCCGCCCGCGGCGGCAAGCGTCCGGCCAGGAGCCGCGGTCTTTTCAGCCGTGACGAAGAAGACGAGGAGGATGAGGACGAGGAGGACGAAGAGGTCCCCGCACCGCGCAAGCCTCGCAAGGAGGAGAAGAAGCCCGCTTCCCGCCGTGACCGTCAGGCCGAGCTGGACGAGAAATACGCCCGCTTCAAGGCCGAGCGCGCCGCGCGCGAGCAGCAGTGGAGCATCCCCGAGGAGGAGAAGCCCCCTGTGGTCGATCCCTCCGATCCCTTCGCCGAGTGGGATGCCGCCAACGCCGCCCAGGGCAGGACGCCTCCCGCGCGTCCCGCCGCTCCGGCTCCGGCGCCCACGCCGGCTCCCGCTCCCGCAAAGCCCGCAGCGCCTGCGGCCCCCGCCGCTCCCGCCGCCCCGGCCAAGAGCGAAAAGACCGAGGAATTCAGTCTTGAGGACATCCTCGCGGAATTCAGATAACGCATGGACGACAATGATTTCATTGTCACGGCAGAGGAGAGCGGCGAGCGAGTCGACGCTCTCCTCGCTCGCCATCTGGAGGGTTTTTCCCGCAGCGCGGCGCAGCGTCTGATCGAGAACGGCGCCGTTCTGCTCGGCGGAAAGCCGGTGAAGAAAAACCTGCTCTGCACGGCGGGGGACGCGTTTCTCGTCCGTTTGCCGCCGCTCGCGGAGATCCCGCTGGCGCCGCAGGACATCCCGCTGGACGTGGTGTATGAGGACGGCGACGTGATTGTCGTCAACAAGCCGCGCGGGATGGTCGTACACCCTGCGCCCGGCCACGCCGACGGGACGCTGGTCAACGCGCTGCTGTCCCATTGCGGCGACAGCCTCTCTGGCGTCGGCGGCGAGAAGCGGCCCGGCATCGTCCACCGCATCGACAAGGATACCTCGGGGCTGATTATCGCGGCGAAGAACGACGCGGCGCATCTCGCGCTGAGCGCGCAGCTTTCCGACCACAGCCTGCGGCGCGAATACGAGGCGATTGTCCGCGGCCGTCTGCGCGAGGACGCCGGCAAGATCGACGCGCCGATTGGCCGCCACCCGACAGACCGCAAGCGCATGGCCGTGACGCCTAAGGCCTCGCGCAGCGCCGTCACGCACTGGGAAGTGATCGCGCGTTACCGCGGCTATTCGCATATCCGCTGTCGGCTCGAGACCGGGCGGACGCATCAGATCCGCGTCCACATGGCCCACATCGGCCATCCGCTGCTCGGCGACTTCACCTACGGCGCGCCCTCGCCCGACAAAGGGCTGGAGGGCCAGTGCCTGCATGCGCGGCGGCTGCGCTTCGTCCACCCGACGAGCGGCGAGGCGATCGAACTGGAAACGCCGCTTCCCGATTACTTTACGGAAGTGTTGAAAAAACTGGGAAACCCGGAATAAGGGAGGAATTCAGATGAAAAATATCAAAGGGATCCTGTTCGCCGTGATCCTGATCGCGCTCATCGTCGGCGCGATCACGCTGGTGATCAAGCTGGTCTCCGGCGCGCTCAATACCATCCTCGGCATCGTGGTGATCCTCGCGCTCGTCGCGATCGTGGTCTGGATGTTCTCGTACGCAAAGAAAATGCGGAAAAAATGAAACGACAGAACGGCAAAGGGCCGGGGCTGACGCCCCGGCCCTTTGCCGTTCGCTGGGTCGATTAAAATCAGTAGTTCTCTTCTCTGACTTCGAAATAGCTCTGCGGGTGATTGCACACGGGGCAGGTCTCCGGTGCCTTCGTGCCGACGACCAGGTGGCCGCAGTTGCGGCACTCCCAGACCTTGACGCTGCTCTTTTCAAAGACCTGCGCGGTCTCGATGTTGTTCAGCAGCGCGCGGTAGCGCTCCTCGTGCGCCTTCTCGATGGCGGCGACGCCGCGGAACTTCGCGGCCAGCTCGACGAAGCCTTCCTCCTCGGCTTCCTTCGCCATGCGCTCGTACATGTCGGTCCACTCGAAGTTCTCGCCCTCGGCGGCGTGCAGCAGGTTGTCCGTGGTCGCGCCGAGCTCGCCGAGCTCCTTGAACCACAGCTTGGCGTGCTCCTTCTCGTTCTCGGCGGTCTTGAGGAAGATCGCGGAGATCTGCTCGAAGCCCTCCTTCTTGGCGGTGGAGGCGAAATAGGTGTATTTGTTGCGCGCCTGGGATTCGCCCGCGAAGGCCTCCCACAGGTTCTTTTCGGTCTTGGTGCC
Source organism: uncultured Clostridia bacterium (assembly GCA_947167725.1). Lineage (GTDB taxonomy): Bacteria > Bacillota > Clostridia > Oscillospirales > Oscillospiraceae > Limivicinus. The sequence continues at coordinate 2,692 of CAMVJF010000253.1, forward strand.
CGCATATTTGTTGGCCATGATAGTACCTCCTGAAAGCATGTTTTAAGGATTTTTCCAAAAATACTATACCCTATCCGCGGGAAAATATCAACGGCCATTCCGCAAAAGCCGTGTTCCGGAAACCGACTCGAACGAAAAAAAGAACCGCCGTACAGCGGTTCTTTTTTTGTGTTGGCATTGACCTATCTTCCCGGTCCGTCGCCAGACAAGTATTTTCGGCA
>CAMVJF010000254.1 GCA_947167725.1 uncultured Clostridia bacterium
GAGACGATGGCCTGGTTGTCGGCCTCGCTGCCGCCGGAGGTGAAGTAGATCTCGCGCGGATCGGCGTTGATGCAGCGCGCAACGGTCGCGCGCGCGGCCTGCATCGCCTCCTGCGACTTCTGACCGAAGGCGTAGAGGCTGGAGGGGTTGCCGTAGTTCTCGAGCAGATACGGAAGCATCGCGTCGAGCGCGGCGCGGCTCACGCAGGTGGTGGCCGCATTGTCAGCGTAAACGAACATAATCAGTTTCCTTTCTTCTATATGCGGTTCTCAGGATTTCCATTTTTCACCCGTGACGAGATCACGCAGCGTCACGGTGTCGAGGTAGGCGTTCGTCAGCTCGTCGAGCTCGCGCCACATCGGCAGCGTCATGCACGACGAGGCGTTGACGCAGTCCACGCTGCCGTCCCGGATGCAGGAGACGGGGGCGAGCTTGTCCTCGCAGGCGCGGAGGATCTCGCCGACGGAATAGTCCTCCGGCGCGCGGAGCAGACAGTAGCCGCCCTCCTTGCCGCGCGTGCTGTCGATGAGGCCGCCCTTTTTGAGACTGCCGACGATGGCCTCAAGATATTTCATCGAGATATTCTGACGCTCGGCGACGGTCTTGAGCGAGACGAAGCCCTCGTCCGGATGCTGGGCGAGATCGAGCATCACGCGCAGCGCATAGCGTCCTTTGCTGGTAACATTCATGGCGGCCACCAATTCCTACAACTTTACTGTGAATTCAATATAGCACAGCGCCGGGGAGAAGAAAAGAGCCGCGCGGGAAATACGGGGGAGGACGGTTGTGCATTTTTCGCACAACAAACTGCACAAACAGGGCTTGCTTTATTTGACTAATGTGCTATCATGCTAACATGTAAAAGCAAGCGAAAAAGAAACGGAAAATGCATCTGGGAGGATGAGAAAAATGAAAAAGACTCTTTGCCTGATCCTGGCGCTGACGATGATCCTTGCGCTTGCCGGCTGCGGCAAGACGGCCGCTCCGGCGGAGAAGCAGAAGCTGATCGTCGGCTTTGACGCCGAGTTCCCGCCCTTCGGCTATATTGCGGCCGACGGCAGCTACGACGGCTTTGACCTCGCGCTGGCCAGGGAGCTCTGCGCGCGTCTCGGCTGGGACTTCGAGGCGGTCCCGATCGACTGGAACGCCAAGGACGCCGAGCTTTCCTCCGGCAACATCAACTGCATCTGGAACGGCTTCACCTATACCGGCCGCGAGGACGAGTACACCTGGTCCGATCCCTACGTCGACAACAGCATCGTGCTGGTCGTGAAGGCCGATTCCGGCATCTCCGCGCTCTCCGATCTCGCGGGCTGCAGCGTGATGGCGCAGGCGGCTTCCTCCGCGGTCGACGCGCTCGACGCGAACGCGGCGTTCAAGGCGAGTCTCAAGGAGGTCGTCGAGCTGCCTGATTACAATACCGGCTTCCTCGAGCTCAAGCAGGGCACGGTGGCGGCGGTGGCCGCGGACCTGGGCGTCGCGAGCTATCAGATCGCGAACAACGGCGGCGACTTCGTCATCCTGGGCGAGCCGATCTCGACCGAGCAGTATGCCGTCGGCTTCCTCAAGGGCAACACGGCGCTGCGCGACGCGGTGAACGCGGAGCTGCTGAAGATGGCGGCGGACGGCACGATGATGAAGATCGCCGAAAAGTACGTCGACGTCGGTCTTGTGCCCGAAAGCCTGTGCCTGTGCAAATAACGGAGGATTCGAGGCTCCAGATGGGCGGAGACGATGCGCTCCGCCCATTTTATGACTTGAGAATGCAGGGGAATTGAGACTATGAGCTTTCAAACCATGCTCGGGCTGCTCGCGGAGGGCTTCGGACGGACGCTGCTGATCTTCTTCGCCACGCTTCTCGGCTCGCTTCCGCTGGGCATGCTGGTCTATTTTGCGAAGAAGTCCCGCTTCGCGCCGCTGCGCTGGCTGATGGACGTGTATATCTCTCTCATGCGCGGCACGCCTCTGATGCTGCAGCTGATGGTAGTCTATTACGGCCCCAACCTCCTCTTCGGGCTGACGCTGCCCGCGAACTGGCGCTTCACGGCCGTGCTCGTGGCCTTCATCGTCAATAACGACGCGGCGTCCGCCGAGATCTACCGCGCCGGGATCGAGTCCATCCCCTCCGGCCAGTACGAGGCCGCGGCGGTGCTCGGATACAGCGGCACGCAGACCTTCTTCCGCATCATCCTGCCGCAGATGGTCAAGCGCGTCGTCCCGCCGGTCACCAACGAGGTGATTACCCTGGTGAAGGACACCTCCCTCGCCTCCGTCATCGGCATCATGGAGATGTTCACCCGCGCCAAGCAGATCGCCGTTGCGCCGAAGTCTCCCGGCATGCTGACCTTCGCGGCCGCGGCGCTGTTCTACTACGTCTTCAACTACGCCGTGGCTTTCGTCATGGCGCGCTGGGAGAAGTCGCTGGACTACTATCGGTGAGGTGCGGCATGAATATCCTGGAAATGAACAACATCCGCAAGAGCTTCGCGTCGAACGAGGTCCTGCGGGATATCAGCCTCTCCGTCGACAGCGGCGAGGTCGTCAGCGTCATCGGACCCTCCGGCTCAGGCAAGTCGACGCTGCTGCGCTGCGCGACCTTCCTCGAGACGATCGACAGCGGCGAGATCCGCTATCTCGGCGAAACGGCCGCGCGGACGAACGCGGAGGGCCGCGCCGTCTATGCTAACGCCCGCGAGCTCAAGCGCATCCGCGGCTGCTGCGGGCTCGTGTTTCAGCAGTTCAACCTCTTCCCGCACTACAGCGTGCTGAAAAACCTGACGGACGCGCCGGTGGAGGTGCTGCGCTGCAGCCGCGACGAGGCGGAGACGCGCGCGATGGAGCTGCTTGAAAAAATGGGCATCGCCGACAAGGCGAAGAGCTATCCCT
>CAMVJF010000255.1 GCA_947167725.1 uncultured Clostridia bacterium
CCCCGCGGGTCCGATCCACTGCTCGGGCAGCAACTGTATGGTGCTGGAAATCAGCGCCACGCCCTATATCTTCACCTTCAAGCTCTGGGACTGGGGCCGTCTCGGACTTGACGGCCGGCCGCGGCCGATCCACATCGACCACGGCGAGCAGGTGATCCAGTGGGACCGCCGCACGCGCTGGGTGCGCGACAATCTTGTGAACCGCGTCACGCCGCTGGCCGAAACGCCGGACTTCTCCGAGGAGCGCACGGGCCTCCACCCGCTCGAGCCGATCGAGACGCGGCGCTACACGATCCGCAGCGTGTGCGGGCTCGACACGGGCAACACCGTGAACATGCTCAACCTCGTCGAGGGAACGGCCGCGCTGGTGGAGAGCCCGACGGGGGCCTTCGAGCCGTTCGAGGTCCACTATGCCGAGACCTTCATCCTGCCCGCGGCGGTCGGCGCGTACCGCATCCGCGGCGTCGGCGGCGAGACGGTCAAGGTCGTCCGCGCGGCCGTCCGCGCGCCGGAGGGCGCGCAGGGATGAGGCCGCTGGATCTTTCAAAGGGCGCGCCGCCGCTGTACGCCCAGATCTACCAGGCGCTGAAGGATGACATCCGCGCCGGCGTGTACCGCGAGGGCGAGCGCATCCCGACCGAGCGGGAGCTGCAGGAACGCTGCGGCGTCAGCCGGATCACGGTGCGCCAGGCGGTGCTTGCGCTCGAGCGCGAGGGTCTGGTCGTCCGCGAGCGCGGCAAAGGCACGCTGGTGTCCCGCGGCTGGAAGATCCGCGAGACCCTCCCGCGGATCAGGAGCTTCACCGACGAGATGAGAGAGCGGGGCATGACTCCCGGCGCACGCGACGTGCGCGTGAAAAAGACGAAGGCGGACGAAAAGCTCGCCTCCGTTTTCCGCTGCCCGGTCGGGACGGAGCTCGTCCGCATCTCCCGTGTGCGAACGGGCGACGGCCGCCCGCTGGTGGTCTTTGAGACCTGGCTGAACGTCGCCCCGGAGCTCCCGATGACGGAAGAGAGCTATACCGGCTCGCTCTACGCGCTGCTCGAACGCTGCGGCGCCGCGCCTCCCGCGGGCGTGGAGGAGCAGTTCGAGGCGGTGCTTGCCGATCAGACGACCGCGCGTCAGCTCGGGATCGCTCAGGGTGCGCCGATCATGCGCCGCACGCGCATCGGCTTCGACGGGAACATGCGCGTGCAGGAGTACACCGTCTGCAGCTACGACGCCGCCCGCTACAACTATATCGTTTATGCCGGCATTGCCGGAAGAAAGGAGAACAGCGCCCTGTGAAGATCGAGAAAGCAGCGGCCCGCACGGACCTGCGCACCGGAGCCGTTTTCGGCGAGAAGGTGCGCCATTCGACCAAACGCCTCGGCCAGCTCGCCGGGCTCTTTGCCGATGAGACGGCGCGTGCGGCCATGGATGCGGACGTGGCGGTCTATGACGTGGAGTGGCACGAGGCCGCCCCGGAGGGGACACCGGGGGGCCTGTTTTTCGGCACCAGCACCGTCCACCCCGGCAAAGTGGGGGAGGAGTTTTTTATGACCCGCGGACACCTGCATCTGCGCCGGGAGGCGGCGGAGTACTACTGGGGCGTCTCCGGCAGCGGCCTGCTGCTGCTCGCGGACGAAGCGGGCGATTGCCGCGCGGAGATCGTCGAGCCGGGCAGCTTGCATTATATCCCCGGCCGTACGGCCCACCGCCTGGTCAACACCGGCGCGGAGGACCTTGTCGTCGGCGCCTGCTGGGGCACCGACGCCGGCCACGACTACGGCCAGCCCGACGAGGCGCTCTTCGGCGCCCGCGTCCTCGACCGCGCCGGCGTGCCGACCCTCGTGCCCGAACGGTTATAATAAGAAGCCATCCACCCGTGACGGCTTCTTATCATGGCGTACCGGATGAACACAAATCCGCCCCGGCAGCCAAATCGGAGCCCAGCGAAGCGGGTCCGATTTGGGAAGGAGGAGACACGGAGCACAGATGAGGAAAAGACGACCGCTTTTGCGATTGTCTTTTTCGAGCCGTGCGGAGTGAACTCCGACGCGGTGCTCCAGCGGGGACTCGAACCCCGTGACCGCGGCGCTTCTCGCCGCGATCAGATTTATCCGCTTCGCTCAAAAAATGCTTCGCGTTTGGTGTCCGGGGTTCGAGATTTCTGAAAACGACGAAAAAGAAAACAGACCGCCTTGTGCGGTCTGTTTTCTTTTTGGTGCTCCAGCGGGGACTCGAACCCCGTGACCGCGGCGCTTCTCGCCGCGATCAGATTTATCCGCTTCGCTCAAAAAATGCTTCGCGTTTGGTGTCCGGGGTTCGAGATTTCTGAAAACGACGAAAAAGAAAACAGACCGCCTTGTGCGGTCTGTTTTCTTTTTGGTGCTCCAGCGGGGACTCGAACCCCGGACACCCTGCTTAAAAGGCAGGTGCTCTACCTCCTGAGCTACTGGGGCTTGTGGCTGGGATGGCGGGACTCGAACCCACTATATCGGAGTCAAAGTCCGGTGTGTTACCATTACACTACATCCCAATGTGCAGGTCTCCCTGCTAAAACAGCCCGGTCATACCGGGCTGTTGCTGGTAAAGTGGGGTGGGATATGGGGCTCGAACCCACGACACCCGGAACCACAATCCGGTGCTCTCCCAGCTGAGCTAATCCCACCATATCGTCCTCGCAAGCTGCGGATCGTCTCGCTTCCTCGGCAAGCTCGAAAGCTCGCTCCCTCCGCTGCTCGTCCTCCCAAAAAACGAACCCGCTGACGCTGGGCTTCGTTTTTGAAACGAGAGTTGCCTTGCAAGCTGCGGATCGTCCTGCGCGGTACTGCTGAAAAAATGGCACGCCAAGAGGGATTCGAACCCCCGACCTACTGCTTAGAAGGCAGTTGCTC
>CAMVJF010000256.1 GCA_947167725.1 uncultured Clostridia bacterium
CGTTGAGGAAGCCGGAGTTGACCATGATCGCGTCCTCGTCCTTGGAGACGAAGGCCTCCTTGCTGACGTCGCCGCCGGCGACGACCTCGATGATGGGCAGGCCGAACTTGGTGGCGAACTCCCAGTCGCGCTGGTCATGGCCGGGCACGCCCATAACGATGCCGGTGCCGTAGCCCATGAGCACATAGTCCGAGACGAACATCGGGACGACGGCGCCGGTCGCGGGGTTCGTGACCTCGATGCCCTCCAGACGCACGCCGGTCTTGTCCTTGTTCAGCTCGCCGCGCTCAAAGTCGGATTTGCGCGAGGCGCTCTCCTGATAGGCGGCGACCTCGTCGTAGTTGCGGATGAGATCCTTCCACTTCTTCAGCAGCGGATGCTCGGGCGAGATGACCATATACGACACGCCGAAGAGCGTATCGGCGCGGGTCGTGAAGACCGTGACGTCGTCGGGCGTGTTGGTCTTGAAGGTGACCTCGCAGCCGGTGGAGCGGCCGATCCAGTTCTTCTGCTGGATCTTGACTCGCTCGATATAGTCCAGGTCGTCCAGATCGTCGATCAGACGGTCGGCGTACCGGGTGATGCGCAGCATCCACTGGCTCTTTTCCTTGCGGATGACGGGAGAGCCGCAGCGCTCGCAAACGCCTTCGACGACTTCCTCGTTGGCGAGGCCGACCTTGCAGCTCGTACACCAGTTGATGGGAATGGTGGCCTTATAGGCCAGGCCCTTTTTGAACATCTGCAGGAAGATCCACTGGGTCCATTTGTAATAGTTCGGGTCGGTGGTATCGACCACGCGGTCCCAGTCGAAGCCGTAGCCCAGCATCTTAAGCTGACGGGTAAAGTTTTCGATGTTCTGTCTGGTGACGATCGCCGGATGGATGTGGTTCTTGATGGCGTAGTTCTCCGTCGGCAGACCGAAGGCGTCAAAGCCGATCGGGAAGAGAACGTTATAGCCCTCCATCCTCTTTTTGCGCGTAACGATGTCGATCGCGGTGAAGGGACGCGGGTGGCCGACATGCAGTCCCGCTCCGGAGGGATACGGGAACTCGATCAGCCCGTAGAACTTGGGCTTGTCGCTGCCGGTGACGGCGGCGTAGGGCTTGCTGACCTCCCAGCGGTCCTGCCATTTCTTTTCAATTGCGGTAAAATCGTATTTCATGTTGCATCGATCCCTTGTCATTTGATTTTTCCCCGTTTCGGCACGAGGATGCTCATTTGCCCCTGTAGTCAGGGGCGCGGAAGGGATGAGGGGTCAACTGTCTCGGCATCGCTCCAAAGACGCTCCAGATTATAGAATTTGCGCGCTTCGTCGGTAAAGACGTGAACGATCACACAGCCGAAATCCATCAGCACCCAGATGTCCGAGCGCAGGCCCTCGCGCCGAATCAACGGCTCGCCCGCCTCGGAAAGCTGGCGGTCCACCTCGTCGACCAAAGACTTGATATGCGGGGCGGAGCTGCCGTTGCAGATGACGAAATAATCCGCCAGCACGGTCTGTCCGTCGGTCTTCAGGACCTTGATGTCCTTCGCCTTCTTGTCGTCAAGCGCCTTGACGGCGATCGCGGCGATTTGGGCGGGCGTCAGCATGTTTCATTTCTCCTCTCGTTGTACCATTCGTAGGCGATCAGCGTGTCGGGGTGCAGCTCGTAGCCGCCGCGGCGGATCTCGTCGATCGTCATTTTCAGTCCCAGCGTCATGGCGCTGTCCAGATCCTCAAAGGCCAGCGCGCGCAGCTCTTCGATCCCGTCGAAGTCACGCGTCGGCTCGATGTAATCGGCCAGGTAGATGATCTTTTCAAAACGGGTCATATCCGGCTTGCCGGTCGTGTGCCAGCGGATCGCCTCATAGACCGCGTCGTCCACGCCGAAGCGCTCCCTCGCCATCGCCGCACCGGTCAGGGCATGGAGAAGGCGATAGTTCCCGCGTTCGGCTTTATCGGTTATGATACCATACTTTTCGCACAAGTTCAACTGTTCTTCATAGGAACATCGCTTGGTGATATCGTGCAGGATGCCCGCCTCGGCGGCAAGCTCCGGGTCCTCTCCCCAGTGCATGGCCAGACGCACGGCCTCGGCCTCACAGCCGGCGACGTGCGCGACGCGGCGCTCATCGAGGCATTCAAGGACCTGCGCGCGCAGCCAGGTCAGCTCCGGTTTCGCGCCGTAGTAGCGGCGGCGGATAATCTCGGCATAGACCGCGTCGGGCAGCAGATCCTCGCCCGCTCGCAGCGGCAGGCGCTCGCGAATGCGCTCGGAGCTCATTTCCAGCGGCTCATGCTTCAGAAGGACGATCTTCGCGCCGTATTCTTTTTTCAGGCGTTCGGCCGTCTCCGCGATCCGCTCATGGTCGTCCTCCTCGCGCGCGAGCACGGCAAGGGCGCAGCTTTCGAGCAGATAGCGGAACTGATACCATTCCTCAAAGCTCTCAAGCATATCCGTCCCGATCACGAGGAACAGCTCCGCGCCCGGATGCTTCCCGAGCAGGAAGCGCACCGTGTCATAGCTGTAGCTCTTCCCCTCGCGCCGCAGCTCGAGATCGCTGATCTCCGCCCCCGGGATATCCGCGAAAGCGAGACGGCACAGCGCAAGACGCTCCTCCGCCGTGGGGCTTCCCTCGGAGAGCGCCTTATGCGGCGGGATGCTCGCGGGGATGATCAGAAAGCGGTCCGGGGCAAGCTCGCGCGCAGCTGTGCGCGCGGCCTCGACGTGTCCCAGATGCGGGGGATTGAAGCTGCCCCCGTAGACGGCGATCCTCATTTGCGTTTGCTGTCCTTCGGCAGCTCGATCTTCGGCTCTTTTTCGTTGCGCTTGTAGAGCACGAACTTGGTGCCGATGCACTGAACGCCCTCGGCGCCGCAGCGCTCGGCGAGC
>CAMVJF010000257.1 GCA_947167725.1 uncultured Clostridia bacterium
ACGATGTTCGCCTCGAACATCTTCCACCAGTTCAACGTCATGCACTACCTCGACGTGGCCCAGGAATACGGCATCTCCGGCGACGTCTGCCCGATGCCCGAGGCCGAGGCCGGCATCTCCATCGACGATGACTTCTGCGTGCTCGGCTGCTGCGCGGTGCAGAACAACACCACCTGCGACGGCTCGCTGATGGGCAACGGCATCATCGCCAAGCGTCTCGAGCGCGAGTACGGCATCCCTACCTTCCAGCTCGCCACGCCGCTGCGCCACAAGGAGCCCGACGTGCTCGAGTACGCCGCGACCGAAATCAAGAAGGCCATCGCCTTCGTCGAGGAGCACACCGGCGAGAAGTGGGACTGGGACCTCTACTTCCAGGCCGCCAAGCGCGTGAACGACGCCACGCGCTGCCGCATCGCGCAGATGGAGATCAACTCCACGCCCTATCCCCAGTTCTTCGGCGCCGCGTTCAGCCTTTACAACGACACCAACTATATGGGCAACTCCGGCCGCGACCCGCAGTTCGTCAAGATCGACCATAAGCTGCTCGAGCTGGCCGAACGGGGCTACAAGGCCAAGAGGATGTACGCCAGGGAGTACCGCCACCGCGCGATCGTCTGGGGCGTGCAGCCGCAGTACGTCATCGACCAGCTCTACTGGCTGGTGCAGTGCTGGGGCGTCATGCCGCTGACCGACATGCTCTCCGTCATCAACACCGAAATGATCGCCGACGAGGACACGCCCGAGAATCGCGAGCAGGCCTACCGCGACATGGCCATGCTGAACATGGAAATGATCATGCGCAACCATACGCACGGCGGCTACAAGGTGCTGCTCGACGATCTGTGGGAGCTCTGCGAGAAGATGAACGCCGACATCGTCATGATGTGGGAGCACATGAGCTGCAAGGCGCTCACCGGCATGCACGGCATGTTCGAGGAGCAGGGCCGCGAGCGCGGCATCCACATCATGTGGGTCAGCCACGACCTGTGCGATCCGCGCGTCTTCACCCGTCAGGCCATCCGCGATCAGGTCAACTCCTACATGCGCACCGTCATGCGCGAGGAGCCGCTGGATCCGTCGCTGGAGATCATCCCCGACAACGAGGCTTACTAAAAGGAGAAGTGAAATATGTGTAAGTGCAACTGCAAGATCGGCAAGGCGCTGCTCAAGGTCCTGCTCCGGCTGCTGGCCGTCGTGCTCGGCTTCTTCGTCGTGACCTTTACGATCTACATCTTCAACCTGGATATGAAGGCCACCGCCTTCCTCGCCCCCTGGCTGGAAAAGTGGTACGACCATCTCGAGCACAAGCAGTACATCTGCAGTAACAACAGAATCAAGAGCGAGCGGGAGCCCGACGGGCTCCCGCAGACCTTTTGTCCCGGGCGGCGCGGCAGCGCATATCCGGCTGTCCGGACCGCGCGCGGGGCGGCGAAAATCATTAAAAAAATAGTTGGAAGCGGCAAAAAACCGTTGATTCTTTCAAAGAATTGGAGTAAAATACGAAGGTATAAAAAACCGTTTTGCTTTCACTTCTTCCGATCGGCCGCGCGGCGGACAGATCGCCGCCGCGAGGGATATCCGTTCGCTGACGGCGCTGCGCGCCGCGGCGATACGCCGCGTTTTTTCCTCCGCCGCGCCGGCGGCGGAAAAAACGGCATCATTCCCGTATAATAGGCGCACGGGCGCCTATTAATATCATTCTTTCAAAAAGGAGAGGCAACCAAAATGAAGAAATTCTTAGCTCTGCTGCTGGCTGTTCTCATGATCGCTTCGCTGGCCGCCTGCGGACAGAAGCCCGCCGCGCCGGCTCCCGCCGAAGCCGAGAAGCCCGAAGAGCCCGCCGCGCCGGCCGTCCTGGCCGACGAAGGCCACGCCGCATGGGTCGCTCACGGCCAGTACCTGCTCGCCGACGGTACCCAGAACGGCTGGGGCGGCAAGGACACCGAGGTCTATGAGGCCTCCGCGCTGAAGGCGATCGCGCTCGAGGACGTCAAGGCCATCGACGAGGGCGTGTTCGAGGCTCTGTCCGGCAAGGACGTGAAGTTCCTCTACACCACCGACCTGATCTTCGGCACGAACGACGCCGGCTGGGCCTGCAAGTTCGTGAAGGACGGCAAGCTCTTCAATGCCAACGGCTCCTACGCGTTCAAGGTCGCGCAGTGCACCGTTGACGTCGACGGCGACAACAAGGTCTACTCCGAGGATCAGTGGATCTCCGACCCGAAGACCGCTTACGTCGAGGCTCTGACTCCCGACACCGTCTTCTATCCTGCCTGGCAGGAGGAGAAGGACGAGAACGGCTTCTCCTGGGCTGACAACCCGGTCGTCACCGGCGGCGCCGGCCTCTACACCGTCGTTGTCGCGCAGTACGCCAACGCCTCCGCTCCCGACGCTCCGGGATACGGCGTTGCGCTCATCCTGAAGGAAGCCAAGGACGGCATCCCCTATGAGGAGATCCTCGAGTGGATCCCGGGCGACCACAGCTACGGCATCGTCGGCTCCTTTGCCGCCTCCAACTGGGGCGAGAATCCCGACGTCGAGATGGCTCTTTCCGACAATCCCGAGTGGAAGGACGTCTGGGTCGGCGAGGTCGATCTCAAGGCCGGCGAGGAGTTCAAGGTCCGCGCCGACGGCGCCTGGGACTTCAGCTGGGGCACTGCCGACGGCGGCAACTGCAAGTGCGAAGCGGACGGTACTTATGTCGTCGTGATCAGCTTTGACAACGGCGTCGGCACCGTCAACTTTGACCTGAAGTAAAAAGCAATACCGGCAAAGGGGCTTCCATATCCAGAAGCCCCTTTGTTGCTTTTGTACACTTCTGGAAAATCCTGCCTGTGAAAAGAGGGGTCTCTATGAATCGCACCCGAAGGA
>CAMVJF010000258.1 GCA_947167725.1 uncultured Clostridia bacterium
GCCGATCACGAGCGTCGGGCAGGAAATGCGCCACAGCTCGTCGTACGCGTCATGCGTCACGCAGGCCTCGGCCTGGGTAAGGAAGCGCGCGAAGCTCTTCGGCTTGCCGAGATTGCCGAGCAGCGCGGCTTCCGCCCGCGCCTGTTTCAGCCGGGCCGGAGAATAGGAGCGTTCGGCGGTGTCGAGCATGATGCCGCGGTAATCGCCGCGCCGCGCCATTTCCGTCCAGCACGCGACCGCGTCCCGTACGGTGTCGTTGGGCCGCGCGAGCGTGCCGGGCAGCACGAGCCGCGCTGTCTTGTCCGGGTGATCGATCGCGAGCCATTGGGCGACCATGCCGCCCTGCGAGACGCCGACGAGCGCCGTACCCGCGAGACCGAGCGCCTCCATGGCCTCGTTCAGATCCGCAGCCATTTCGCGCGTGCTCATGTGCTCCGGCAGTTCCGCGCGGCGGCTGAAGACATACACGGTGAAGTCCTTTGCCAGCGAGCGGTAGAGCAGTGCGAAGGGCAGCGCCGTGCCGCGCACGGTCCTGAGCCCGTCGCTCAGTCCCGGCAGCATGACGAGCGTGCGCGCGCCGCCGCCGAAGCGGATATAATCCATCTCGCCCGTCTTCAGAGAAACGCGCGCGTTGACCGCCTGGAGCATCCGGGATCGCCTCTTCCTTCGTTTTTTCTTATCATAGCACGCCGCCCCGGACCGTGCAAGTCCGGGGCGCTGCGCTTATTTATGAATATATAGCCGCGTCGGCCGGTCCTCTCCGTCGCCCTGCGCCATGCAGAGGAACTCCCAGCCGTAGCGTTCGTAAAAGCCGATGTGGTCGGTGAAGAGGTAAAGCGGCGAAACGCCCTTGTCCCGCATATCCTCCACCGCCGTGTCGAGCAGCCGCCCCGCGACGCCGCGGCAGCGGTGCGCCTCCTCGGTGTAGACGGCGCAGACGTTCGGCGCGAGGTCCTTTCGGTCGTGGAAATCGTTCTCGATCACGCCGAGCCCGCCGACGATCGCTCCGCCCTCGTCGAGGCAGAGATACCAGCCGTATTCGGTCTCGCCCGAGAGATAGTCGTCCATGCAGGCGAGATAGGCCTCCTCCGGCACGCCCCATTTGCCGTGGAACCAGGCCGCGGCCTCCTTTTCCCGTTCCGGGACCTCGCGCAGCGTGACGACGTGATAGCGATCCATGGTTTCTTTTCCTTCTTTCTTCGGCGGTTCCCGGCGCAGCTCGCCGAACACGGCCCCGCCGATGATCCCCACGGCGCCGAGCAGCTGCAGCGGCGTCAGCGTCTCGCGGAGGAACAGCGCGGAATAGAGCAGGGTCGACGCCGGGTCGAGATAGCTGATGAGCGCGACGGACTGAGCGGGCAGACGCTGCAGCCCGGAGAAATACAGACCGTAGGCAAGCCCGGTGTTGACCAGACCGAGCAGCGCGAGATAGGGCAGGTCCGCGCGCGTCGGCCGCGGCAGACCCGTCGTGAGCATCACATAGAGCAGCACCACGACGAAGGCGGCGTCAAGCTCGAGCGCCGCGGTCTGCATGCCGCCGGTATGGACGATCCGCTTGTTGAGAACGATCAGCGAGGCGTAGAACAGCGCCGAGAGGATCGCGGCGAGCAGCCCGCCGACGCGCGGCTCTCCGAAAACGATGCTCCCGCTGATGCACACAAGACCCGCGGCCACGACCGCGACGGCCGCGAGCTTCGCGCCGCGGAGCTTCTCTCCGAAGAGCAGGGGAGAGAAGAGCAGGACCAGCATCGGCCCGACGTAGTAGATCAGCGTCGCGAGACTGACGTTGAGCAGGCGGAAGGCCTCGAACAGCGCGACCCAGTTCGCCCCGAGCACGGCGCCGCCGAGCAGGAGGTACGGCGCGTCGGCGCGCAGCGCGGCCCGGTCAAAGCCGCCGCGGAGCAGCACCGGCAGCGTCAGCACGGCGCCGCCGAGCAGCGTGCGCAGCAGTACGATCTGCGCGGCGCGCAGAGAAAGGCGCGCGACGATCAGCCCGTTCGTGCCGAAGATCAGCATCGAAAGCGTATATAGACCGTATGACAGAAAAAGAGGCGACGCGCCCGCCTGTTTCCGCGCGTTTCCGCTCACGTCCCGCTCACCTCCCGGGGGTCGTCTTGCGCCCATGTTAACACAGCGCCCCGGACAATGCAAGTCCGGGGCGCTGTGTTCCTTTATCCGGGCGCGGGAAGAGCGTCGGGGCCTCCTCGCCGCCTCAGCTGCGATGGATCGGCGCGGTCTCGAGCCTTCTGAGATAGAGGCAGTACGAAACGGAGAGCACAAGGACGACGCCCATGCAGATCCATGCGCCGAGGGAGGAGCGATCCGAAAAGACGGAAAAGATGTCGATGAGGCTGTGGGAGACGATCAGCGGCAGCAGACTGCCGCCCTTGTAGTACACCATCGTGAAGAGGAAGCCGATCGCGATCGCAAAAGCGACCTGCAGCAGCGTTTCCGGCGCGCCGTGGCCGGTGAGAAGATTGACGATGTGACCCGCGCCGAAGGTGACGGAGGAGACGATGATCGCCGTCTTCGCGCTGCCGCTCTTCAGCATGGCCTTGAACAGGAAGCCGCGGAAGATCAGCTCTTCAAGGAAACCGATCAGCCCGAAGGAAACGATCGAGCACAGGAGGCCAAGCCCCTCGTATTTCGGCGCAAGACGGCCCCAGAGGTTTCCCGTCGTGACGATCCAGAGCGGGATGAGGTACAAGAGCTTCTTCATATTCTTCGGCCACGCGTCGAGACCGTATTCTCCCTCGAGCGCGTTCTTCCTGACAAAGACGAACAGCAGCACCGACATGGCCAGCAGCGCGAGCGCCATGAAGGGGTTGTCGTCGGGAGCGTTGCAC
>CAMVJF010000259.1 GCA_947167725.1 uncultured Clostridia bacterium
TTTCTGTTACCGCGCATCGTGGCCTCATAGTGGCCTACGACCTCATGTGCCATTGATGCTTCAACAGAAAGCGCCTCGTTTGCATTGCGAGGGTCTTTTCTTGGATAAGCGTCTGTGCCAATGACCAAAATCGAAGATCCATCGGACAAGATAAAAATCGAGGTTCCCGAGTATTGGCTATATTCAATGTCTCCCTTGTACCCTTGATCCCTGGCGGCCTTTTCCGCTCTGCGTATTTGCTCTTCTGACAATGGCTCTTCGTTTCGACGATCGCCGGTCTCTGCCATCTTCGATCTTACTATACCTCGCGCAGCGTTAGATTGCAAGTTGCTGTTTTCAGATCCGCCGACGGCTTCCCGATCATAGCGCCGCGTCCGCCCTGTGCGCTCGGTAAACTCGCGCATTTGCGCTTGCAGCTCTTTGGCGCGAGCCTTGTCCTCTTTCGTGGCGAGGTCGCCTTCCATCTCCACGACGCGCTTCGCCTCTCGGATCTGTCGCTCGAGCGCGCGCTGTTCCTGGCTTTCGGCGTATGCCTTATCGTTTTCTTCCTTCGGCTGCACGAAGTCTTGCGCGTGCGGGATCGAGACGCCAGGTACGACCGGGATCGGGGAATGGCCGCAGTTGATACCAAAAAGGCCCGCCGGCTCGCCGTAGCTCGTGCTGTTGATCGGCTCGTATCTGACGCGCTGGCCGTTGCCGAGCTCGATTTCCCCGCTCGTGTTGTCCCAGGAATAAAACTTTCCCTGGTACGGATAGCACAAGGGCCGCGCTCCGGCGTGCGCGCTTACTTGAAAAACAGACGTTCCGAAGTCCTCCATGCGCGCTTTCGTCGCCTGGATCGCCGTATTATGCACCGTCGTCCGCGTGACCATGTTCACATACGCCTCCGGCGACCAGGATCGGCCAGCGCGGTCGATAAAGCCTGTGAGACCCTCGTCGGATATTTGCTTTATGGCGCGTCTGACGGCCTGTGTGCGCGTTTCCGCGCCGGAGGCAACGGAGGCCGCTGCCTCGTTCAAAATGCCCTGCGTGGCCTCCGCTCGCGCCACGTCCGACGCTGTGAGCTGCACGCATCGCGCATACTGATCGAGCGAGCTGTTGAGCATCGGCGTGTTGACGAGGTTGTACTTCTCGGCGGCCTGGGCCGAGAGCTGCTCGAGCACGTCAGCCGTGCTGTCGCGCATTGGCGGCGTCACAAAGCCATCCTTCGCCGCCTCCTCAAGCTGCCTCTCGATGCGGTCAAGCGCCGCCGAACGCGTGGCCGTCATGGTCTCACGCACCGCCGGCGGGATCTTCTTGATCCACTTGTTGATGATCGCCGCGTTCTCCCGCGTGAGCTGGCCCAGCTCGGAGAGTTTTTTGATCTCCCAATCCGCCGTGTGCGTCCACGTCGGCGCGGTGATATGCTTGCCGATATTTACGAGAAGCTCGTCAACTATGTGCTCGTAAATGCTCTCGATCGGGTCGGAGAGGTCCTGGATTTTCTGCGGCGTAAGCATAGCGCCTCACCGCCTTTACTCTGCCGTTTGCAGCGAGATAAGGTCGAGCGCGGAGCCGGTCACGCGTTTCTCTTCCGCGATCCTTTGCAGCTCCTGGTCGGCGGCTTCCTCCGTGAGGCCCTGGCCGTACTTCGGATCGGTGAGGAAGGTCTTTTTTGACATAAGGCCGGCACCGACGAGCGTGATGCCCTCGTTGATGTTGGTCTGCCGATCCTGCGTGATGCCGTCGTCCATCGCAATATTGACCTCGTAGCCGCGATCGCGCAGCGCGGCCACGCTCTCGCCGTCCTCGGTCTGCATATCGTACAAAGCCGCGACCGCGATGATGTTGTCGATCAGCCGCACGATTGCCGGACGGATCATGTTCTGAAAATTCTTGACCGTTTTGTATGTCTTGGAGTTTTCGGAAACGACCTCCGTGGCCGTTTTGAGGCCGCCTTTCGCATCAAAGGAAAACGTGCCGGCGGAAAGCCCCACCTGGAGGCAAAAGATATTCAGAAACGCATTCATGGCCGCCACGTGCTCGTCCACGCGCAGCTCTACGCTGTTGTCCTGGATTTTGAGGCTGTCGGGATCGTCCGTCGAGAGCGCTTCGTAGGTCTCGTCCGTCGCGTCAAAGAAGCGGCGCGGCACGCCGGTCTGCGGATCAATGACCGTTTTGACCATGCGCGCCGGGACAATGATGCGCTTTTTACCGAGCCGGAATTCTCGAACAAAACTGTCAAAGCAAATGTCGAGCGCGTGCAGCGTCTCCATCGCGTTCGCGTAGATCGAAACACCGAGCGGGCTGTTGTCATCGATGTTGTTTGCGGTCGGCGTGCGGAAGTACGAAAACAGCGAAGCCTCAATGCCGGTGATCTTGGTTTCCTCGTCGAGGAGCGGGTAAATCTCCGCGAGTGGGATACGCATTCCGAGAATGTCCTGCGGCTCGGTGCTTCCCATCTTGAACATCTCCGAGCGGTAAAGCTCGTTTGTGATGACATAGGTCGCGCCGTCCCACTTGTGCCATTCAAGGCGCGTGTAATAATATCCGCCCTTTGCGATACGGGAGATGAACACGCCCTCGGTGATCTGCGCGTTGTCCCAGGCGGTCGGCACAAACTGATCGGCCATGCACCAGCCGATGCGGAGCTTCTCGCTCCCCGCGACCTCGCCGCCGTTCTCGTCGTGCTTCACGTCGCGCCATACCTTCATGGCCTCGCCGCCAATCGCCGCTGCCTGTTCGATCGCCTCCAGCATCTTAACGCCGAAGTTGTTTTCCTCAAGAACGCGCTTGACGAATTTTTCAAGCGGGTCGTCCGGGTTCGCCTCCGTGGCCGTAAAGCC
>CAMVJF010000260.1 GCA_947167725.1 uncultured Clostridia bacterium
ACGCCCTCGCAGATCCGCCAGGATTTCAGCTGCTTCGGTGAATTCGGCCAGCAGGGCTACGGCTACAATGTCTCCGCGCTGCGTGACGAGATCGCCGCGATCCTCGGGATGGACCGCGGTTTTCAGGCGATCCTGATCGGCGTGGGCAACATCGGCCGCGCGCTGATGGACAACTTCTGCTTCAGCGAGTGGGGCTTCCGGCTCGCCGCCGCCTTTGATATCGACCCTTCCGTGGTCGGCACCTCTCCCAACGGCGTGAGCGTGCGCAGCATGGACGAGCTGCTGGACTTCCTCGGCGCCAACAAGATCGACGTCGCGGTCCTCACCGTCCCCAAGGAGGCTGCCGTGTCTGTGGCGAAGCTGCTGTGCGACAACGGCATCCGCGCGATCTGGAACTTCACGAACGTCGAGCTGACCGAGCCGAACAGTCCCACGATCGTCGAGAACATCCACTTCTCCGACAGTCTCCTTTCCCTCAGCTACTATGTGGCCGAGCGTTACGATGAGGAAGCGGCGCACGCCGCGCGGCTTGCCAAAAGCGAAAGGACGGGCGAGCGCTGAGCGCCGCCAGGAACGAAAGAGCTTCCCTCGGGGAGCTCTTTCCATTTTGAGGGATCGTTTATGAGAGAACCTGCTTTGATTTTTGACATTGACGGCACGCTGTGGGATTCCTGTGAGGCCGTGCATGAGAGCTGGCGCATCGCGCTCGCGCGGGAATACGGCTGCAGCGAGGTGCCGAGCCTCGAGCAGATCCGCTCCATCATGGGGCTGACGCCGGACGAGGTCGCGCCGCGGCTCTTCCCTTCCTTCGGAGCGCGTGCGCGGGAGGTATTTGACGTGCTGTCCGAGGAGGAGTGCGTCTACCTCTCCGTTCACGGCGCCAGGCTGTATCCCGGCGTGGGGGAGACGCTCCGCGCCCTCTCGGAGCGCTGCCGGCTTTTTATCGTCAGCAACTGCCAGAAGGGCTATATCGAGAGCCTTTTTGCGAGCACCGGCTTCGCCCCGCTCTTTGAGGGCTGGCTCTCCGCCGGGATCACCGGCTTCGGCAAGAGCGACAATCTCCGGCTGCTGATGCGCCGCCATGCGCTCGAAAGAGCGATCTTCGTCGGCGACACGCGCGGCGACGAGACCGCCGCCCGCGAGGCGGGCTGCGTTTTCGTCCACGCCGCCTACGGCTTCGGGACCGCCGAGTCCCCTGACGCCGTGATCAGCTCCTTCGGCGAGCTTATCGATCTTGTCAATGCCCTGTGAGGTGTGTTTCATGTCCGATACCATTGCCGCCATCGCCACCGGCGCGCAGATCAGCGCGATCGGGATCGTGCGCCTCTCCGGGCCACGCGCGATCGAGCTGGTCGACGCGCTCTTCACGCCCCGCGCGGGCGCGCCGATGCGCGAGAGGCCCGCGCACACGCTCGTCTACGGCGAGCTGCGCGACCGGAAGGGCGAGCTGCTCGATCTGTGCCAGTGCACGCTCAGCCGCGCGCCCAACAGCTATACCGGCGAGGACACGGCCGAGTTTCAGTGCCACGGCTCCCCGGTCGTGCTGCGCGCCCTGCTCGACGAGCTCTTCGCGCTCGGCGCTCGCCAGGCGCGCGCCGGCGAGTTCACCCGCCGCGCTTTCTTAAACGGCCGCATGGAGCTCTCCTCCGCCGAGGCCGTGGCCGATCTCATCGACGCCGAGAGCGCCGAGAGCGCGCGCAACGCCGCGGGGCAGCTTGCGGGCGCGCTGGGCCGGCGGATGGAGGCGATCTACGCCTCGCTCTCCGAGATCAGCGCCCACTATCACGCCGTGCTCGACTACCCCGACGAGGACATCGAGCCCTTCCGTGTGAAGGAATACCGCGCCCTCATCGCCCGCGCCGCGGACGAGGTCGAGTCCCTGCTGGCGACCTTCGCGCGCGGCAAGCTGCTGCGCGAAGGCATCCCCGCGGCCATCATCGGCCGCCCGAACGCGGGCAAGAGCTCGCTGCTCAACGCCCTGCTCGGTTATGAGCGCGCCATCGTCACGCGCATCCCCGGCACGACGCGCGACACGATCGAGGAAAAGCTGCTTCTCGGCGGGCTGTGCCTGCGGCTGATCGACACGGCCGGGCTGCGCGAGACCGACGACGAGGTGGAGCGCCTGGGCGTCGAGCGCAGCCGCAGCGCCATGGAGCGCGCCGAGCTCGTGCTCGCCGTCGTGGACGGCAGCGAGGCGCCGACGGAGGAGGACGCCGCGATCCTCGCCGCCGCCGGGAAGGCAAAGCGCGCGATCGTCGTGCTCTCCAAACAGGACCTCTCCGCGTGCGCGCAGCCCTCCACGTCTCTCCCGGTCGTCCGCATCAGCTCGCTGACCGGCGAGGGCATCGCGGAGCTGGAAAGGGCGATCCAGGCGCTGTTTCCCCTGCCGGAGACGCCCGCGGGCGGCATCCTGACCAACGCCCGCCATGCCGAGGCGCTCGGCCGCGCGCGCGAGCATCTGCGCGCCGCGCTCGGGGCGCTCGACGAAGGCGCGACGCCCGATATCGTGCTGACCGAGACCGAGGGCGCCATGGCCGCGATCGGCGAGCTGAGCGGCCGGACCGTGCGCGAGGATGTGACCGAGCGGATCTTCAGCCGCTTCTGTGTCGGAAAATGAGGACGCGGCAGGAAAGGCTTGACAAGCCCCCTGCCCTGTGCTACTATATTCGGGCAACGTCCGGGACGCTGCGTTTTCGGCTCTTTGTGCAGAAGTACCCAAGAGGCCGAAGGGGCTCCCCTGCTAAGGGAGTAGGCCGGTTTAGACCCGGCGCGAGGGTTCAAATCCCTCCTTCTGCGCCA
>CAMVJF010000261.1 GCA_947167725.1 uncultured Clostridia bacterium
TCAAAGGACTATGCCCATATCTTCATCCGAAGCGACGAGATCGACGCAGTATCGGACGCCTTTTTCGAGCTGAGCGCCGCGCTGCGCGGAAACGGGGAGCAGCAGAAAGAAGCCTATCTGAAGCTGCTCTACCATCTCGACAGCATCGGCGAGATGGAGCACCTTCGCCCCGGCAGCATCTTCTGAGGACGCTTACTTTTCCGTCAGGAGCTTGGAGAGCTCTTCCATGAAGGTGTTGATATCCTTGAAGCTGCGGTAGACAGAGGCAAAGCGGACATAGGCCACCTCGTCCACATTCTTGAGCCGCGCCATGACCATCTCGCCGATGTCCACGGTGCTGACCTCACGCTCGAGCCCGCTCTGGAGTTCCTGCTCGATCTCGTCGGCAATGCCCTCGAGCTGGGAGAGCGTGACGGGACGCTTCTCACAGGCGCGGACCATGCCGTTGATCAGCTTGACCTTGTCGAAAGACTGGCGGCTGCCGTCGCGCTTGATGACGACCAGCGGCAGGCGCTCGATGATCTCATAGGTGGTAAAGCGTTTCTGGCAGGCCAGGCACTCTCTCCTGCGGCGGATGGTCGAGCCCTCCTCGGCCGGGCGCGAGTCGATGACCTTGCTGTCGGAGTAACCGCAAAACGGGCATTTCATATCTCTTTCTCCCCTGTCTCTGAATTCATGGCAACGATTAAATCCAGTATAGCATATCCTCCGCCGCTTTGCTACCGCAAATTCAGAAAAAAGAGAAAAAAACAGGCGCCTCCCGGCGCCTGTTATTTTGTGTTATGTAAACTTATTTGTTGAGCAGGACAGCAGCGGCCGCGCCGGGCAGCGTCGTTTCATAGCCGATGACCAGCTCGAGCTTCCTTCCATAGACGCCGAGCGCGCATTCCGCAAGATATTTCTCCAGCATCGGGCGGAAGCGGCGGCTCTTCTGGATCAGCGAGCCCTCCGCGCAGACGCAGATCGGTTTCTCCTTCCCCTCGTCTGTGAGGAGTGCGATGGCCGTGAGGTTCGTCGCCATGCAGCGCGCCGAACGATCGAACACGGCGAGACAGATCTCCCGGATAAAGGCCGCGTCGTCCTCGCTTATGCCGAGCTCTTCCAGTCCCTCTCCGTCCGCCCACCGGTCGACGTGAGATGCGTCGAAGGCGCCGAGCGCGGCGATTTTATCCCAGCTCTCCTGCGCGATCACGTCCTCGTTGGCGGCGGCGCTGAACATGATGCGGCACAGCGCGCCGAGATAGACGCCGGAGGTCATCTTCTCCATATGCTTCATGCCGGGGCTGACGCTCTCGCAGTCCAGCTCCAGATCAAAGTCGCCGCGCGGGAATCCGTCGTAGGCGCCGGACTCGATGTTGACGATCAGCCCCTCGTCCCCCTCCTGGTGCAGCTTGCCGATCCGGCGGCGCGGCACGATGCAGCAGGTGTTGGTACCGGTACCGTTGATCTGGCCGATGAAGCCGCTGTAGCGTTCCTTGTCGAGCGTGGCAGACACCCCCAGCAGCACGGCCGCCGTATCGTTGAGGATCACAACGCTCTTGCCGACGCAGCCGCGGCGCGCGAGCTCTTCAAGCAGCGAGGCGCCCACCAGCTTGCCCTCGGCGCCCCGGATCACGACCTCCTTGTCGATCTGCTTCACGCGGCCGTCGATCTCGGGCGTGACGTCCGCCGAATAGGAGAAACAGAAGCCGATCCTGTCCGCGCGGTCCATATAGGGCATGACGCTGTCCGCGGCGAAGGAGATGAACTCCTCCCACGAGGCGCTCTTCCCCGTTCCGGGCATGGGCATCTTCCGCATCTCGCTGATCTCGCAGCCGCCGGAAGTGAAGCGCGCGAGGGCGCAGCGATAGTTCGTGCCGCCCGCGTCGATCACGACGGCGTACACGTCATGCGGGACCTCGCCGCTGTTTTTCAGATAGGTCGGGATCATCGGCAGCATACAGCCGTCCGCCGCGAGGCCGTCGGCCATGCTCCGGGCCATGAGAGGGGCGAAATCCTCCGGTATGATGCGCTCTGGCGACATGCCGTGGCGGGCGAGGAATTCCTGTGCAGTCATTTTGCTCATGTGTCGTTTCACTCCATAAGAATCCCGGCAGTGGAACTGCCGGGATGAGGTTTGTCGTTTCGGAAGATCGCTTACTTCTTGGTGGCTTCGATCACGCCCTCGGCAAGACCGGCAAGGCCCTGGATCTCGCTGGGGATGATGATCTTGGTGGCCTGGCCGTTCGCGGCAGCGGTAAAGGCCTCGAGGGCCTTGATGCGCAGCACGGCGTCGGACGGCGCGGCCTCGTTGATGAGCCGGATGCCCTCGGCAGTGGCGGTCTGGACCTTCAGGATGGCCTGCGCTTCGCCTTCGGCCTCCAGGATCTGCTGCTGCTTCTTCGCGTCGGCGCGGAGGATGGCGGATTCCTTTTCGCCCTCGGCCTCGAGAATCGCGGCGCGCTTCTCGCCCTCGGCGCGGAGGATGGCCTCACGGCGCTCACGCTCGGCCTTCATCTGCTTCTCCATCGCATTCTGGATCTCCTTGGGCGGGAGAATGTTCTTGAGCTCGACACGGTTGACCTTGATGCCCCAGGGATCGGTCGCCTCGTCGAGGATGGAGCGCATCTTGGAGTTGATGATATCACGGCTGGTCAGGCACTGGTCCAGCTCCAGATCGCCGATGATGTTTCTCAGCGTCGTGGCGGAGAGATTCTCAATGGCGAGCATGGGCTGCTCGATGCCGTAGGTGTAAAGACGCGGGTCGGTGATCTGGAAGTAGACGACGGTGTCGATCTGCATCGTGACGTTATCCT
>CAMVJF010000262.1 GCA_947167725.1 uncultured Clostridia bacterium
GCTCCGGCATGAGCGCGATCATCAAGGTCGCCTTCCTCTTCGGCATGTTCGGTATGGACTTCAACTCCGGCGACGCGATCCTCGCGATCATCGTCGCGACGGTCTCCTCGGTCGCCATGTCCGGCATCCCCGGCGGCGGCGGCACGGGCGAGCTGGTGCTCTGCTCGCTGTTCTTCCCCGAGCAGCTGGCGATCGCCTTCCCCATCGCCCAGGCGATCGGCGATCTGGTCGATCCCCCCGCCACGATGGTCAACGCGGCCGGCGACTACGTCGCCTCCTACATCGTCTCCCGCTTCAACGACGGCAAGGACTGGCTGCAGAAGGCGCTCGCCAGAAAGAGCGAGGCCGCGGCCGAGGCTCCGTCGGAAGAATAAGATGCGCTATACCAAAATGCACGGCGCGGGCAACTCCTTCGTTCTGATCGAGGATCTCCGCGGCGGGCAGAAGGGCGAGGACCTGAGCGTCCTCGCCCTGCGCTTATGCGCGGCAAAGCACGCGGACGGCCTGATCGTCCTGCGGCCGCCGCTGGCCGGCGAGGACTTCGGGATGCTGTTCTACAACGCCGACGGCTCCCTCGGCGAGATGTGCGGCAACGGCGCGCGCTGCGCCGCGCGCTACGGCGTCGAGCACGGTCTGGCGCGCGACGCGCGCGAGGTGCGGATCCGCGCCACGGCCGGAGAGGTCCGCGCGCGGCGGATCGACGACGAGCTCTACGAGGTGCGTCTCAACGACCCGAGCGTGGTCGACCCGGCGCGCGACGCCGTCACGGAGGACAGGCGCGTGCGCTGCTGCTACGTCGAGCTCGGCGAGCCGGGCATCCCGCACGCCGTAGTCGAGACCGCGCCGGAAGACTTTGCTCGGCTCGACGCGCTGCGCGAGCGCGGACGCGCGCTGCGCCGCAGCGCCTCCTTCCCGCGCGGGGCAAACGTCGATTTTATCTCCGAGCTCGCGCCCGGACGCGTGAGGGCGATCACCTTCGAGCGCGGCGTGGAGGATTTCACGCTCGCCTGCGGCACCGGCTGCGGCGCGATCGCGGTCGCGCTGCTGCTCGCGGGGCGGCTGCCCGAGGGCCGCGCGGAGATCGAAATGCCGGGCGGGACGCTCGGCGTGACGCTCCGGCGCGAGGGCGGTACGGCGCGCGATATCCTCCTCACCGGCCCGACGGCCGTGGTCGAAGAGGGCGAGGCGGAAGTTTGATCAAGGATCCCGTTTTTTCAAACGGGATCCTTTTTCGCGCGGTTTTTCCCCGGGCGGCGGTGTATGCTTGCTTTCGGAATCAAGCGCCAGGGAGGGAGCATCATGCAGGCGACAAAAACACGCCCCGCGCCGCCGCGGAGCGGCATCCTATATCTGCGGACCGACGAGATCCAGCCCAATCCCGTCCAGCCGCGCACGGTCTTTGACGACGATTCGCTCTCGGAGCTCTCCGAGAGCATCCGCAGCTACGGCATCCTGCACCCGCTGACGGTGCGCCGCCGCGCGGGACGCTATGAGCTCGTCGCGGGGGAGCGGCGGCTGCGGGCGGCGAAGCTCGCCGGGCTGCGCGAGGTGCCCTGCGTGCTGATGGACGTCAACATGGAGGACGCCGGGTTGATCGCGCTGGTCGAAAACCTCCAGCGCCGCGATCTCGATTTCTGGGAGGAGGCCAACGGGATCCGACAGCTCATCCGGATGTTCGGCATGAGCCAGGAGGAGGCGGCGCGGCGGCTGGGCAAGTCCCAGTCCGCCGTGGCGAACAAGCTCCGGCTCCTGAAGCTGCCGGAGGACGTGCTCGAGACGCTGCGCGCCGAGGGCCTTTCCGAGCGGCACGGCCGCGCGCTGCTGCGGCTCGGCGACGCCGAGGCACAGCGGCGGGCGCTGGGAAGGATCGTCGAAAAGGGCATGAGCGTCGCCGCGGCGGAGAGCTATATTGAATCGCTGCTCGCGCAGGAGCCGCGGGAGGAGGGCGGGAGCAGGAGGACCTTCGTGATGAAGGACCTGCGGCTGTTCCTCAACAGCGTCACGCGCTCGCTGGAGCTCATGAAGCAGGGCGGCGTCGCCGCCGACATGGAAAAGCGCGAGACGGACGAGGCGCTGATCCTCACGATCTCGATCCCGAAAGGGAAGGGAGAGTAGGTCTTCGCGTCCGGCTCCCGGCGGCCGCGGGAGAGACGGCCGCCCCGGCGCCGCGAAAGCCGGAAGCGGAACGCGGGAAACGATCGCAGGCATATTGCCGCGGATCGCGTCGTATAGTGTGGCGAGGTGGTGGAAATGCTCAGTTATTTTTCCGACCTGCGCTACCGCGAGGTGATCGATATCCATACGGGCTTCCGGCTCGGCTATATCTGCGACGCCGAGCTGGACGACGTCGAGGGGCGCATCCGCTCGCTCGTCACGCCCGGCAAAGCGAAGCTCTTCGGCCTGCTCGGACGCGAGGACGACTATGTGCTGCCCTGGGAGAGCATCGTGCGCGTCGGGCGCGACATCATCCTGGTCGACTGCAAGGAGGAGTTTCGCCGCCGCCAGCGGCCGCGGCGATTCTAGGATCCGGCGTCCGGCTCCCGGACACCAAAAAAAGACAGGAAAGCGATCGCTTTCCTGTCTTTTTTGAAAACCGAAGGGCTTCGGTCACTTGCCCATGTTCATCTGGGCGGCGACCTCCGCGGCGAAATTCTCTTCCTTCTTCTCGATGCCCTCGCCCTTGACGAAGTGGACGGCGTCGACGAAGCGGACCTTGCCGCCGAGCTTCTTCGCGGCGTCGGCGATATAGCCGGCCACGTCG
>CAMVJF010000263.1 GCA_947167725.1 uncultured Clostridia bacterium
CTACATGTTCGTTCCCGACAACAGCCCGCTGCCCTGGACCGCCTGCGCGTTCATCTCCTTCCTGACCTGCACCGTCGACGGCTTCTCCGCCTGGGGCAAGGACATGGGCGGCTACTCCTCCAATCCCGATGTTGCCAAGGGCACCGAGGAAAAATTCGGTCACTCCCAGGGCGGCGTCGACAAGGAGACCGGCGAAGTGAAGTTCCCGAACAAGAACGACCGCGGCTATGAGTGGTGGACCACCAGCGGCAAGCTCGTTCTCGAAGATCCCGCTTACTGCGCCGACGCGGCCTTTACCGTCGGCAGCTGGATCGAGATGCTCGACAAATACAGCGCCGGCTGATCGATAAGTTGACCGCTGTTCCTGCGTAAAAGCAGGCGAAGCGCCTCCGGGTGCGTGACCGCGCATTCGGAGGCGCTCTGTTTATCGCCACCGTTCGATCCCGAAAGGAAGGAGATACCTCCATGAGCCAATCCAACACCCTCACGGCAAGTCCCGCTCTGATCGCGTGGAACAAGATCAAGACCTTCCTGTCCAAACCCTATAACGTGATCCTGCTGCTGCTCGGCATCGTGCTGACGGTGACCACGGTCGCGCCGATCGTCGCCATCGTTCAGGATACCTTCACGACCCATCCCGGCACGATCGACGCGCATCTGACCAAGCAGACCGCGGGCTGGACGATCGTCAACTACACCGACCTCTTCACCAGCAAGCTGGCAAAGACCAACCTCTGGAAGCCGCTGTGGAACACCGTGCTGCTTTCGGTGGGCACCTGCGTCGTGTCGATCCTCTACGGCGGGCTCTTTGCCTTCCTCATCACGCGCACGAATCTCGCGTGGAGAAAATACCTCAGCTCTATCTTCATCTTCCCGTACATCATGCCGCAGTGGACGCTCGCCGTCGTGTGGCAGAACCTGTTCTATTCTACGAAAATCACCGGCACGTCCGACGGACTCCTGGCGTCGCTGTTCCATGTCTATATGCCGAAGTGGTTCTGTCAGGGCCTGTTTCCGAGCTTAATGGTACTCGGTTTGCACTACGCGCCGTTCGCCTATATCCTGATCGGCGGCATCTTCCGGAACATGGACGCCAACCTCGAGGAGGCGGCGACCATCCTCGACACCCCCAAGCACCGCATCATGTTCCGCATCACCCTGCCGATGGTCAAGCCCGCCATTCTCTCGACCATCCTGCTGGTCTTCGGCAGCGCGATGGGCTCCTACCCCGTGCCGCACTATATGCAGCTGACCACGCTCTCGACCAAGTACGTCTCGATGAACTCGAAGTACACGGGCGAGGCGAGCATCCTCGCCATCATCATGATGGTCTTCGGCATCGCGATCATGCTGCTCAACCAGATCTCGCTGACGAGCCGCAAGAGCTATACGACCGTCACGGGCAAGTCCGGCCAGATCTCCAAGATCAACCTCGGCGCCGCGAAGTACATCATCGCGATCATCCTGGTGATCCTCACCTTCTTCACCAGCATCTTCCCGATCATCTCCTTCGCCTTCGAGACCTTCCTGCCGAACCCCGGCGATTACTCGTTCCTCTATACCGGCAATACCAGCAACCTGACGACCAAGTGGTGGCTGACCAGCGAGAATGTCACCGAGCAGGGCATGTACGGCCAGAAGGGCATCCTCTACAATGCGGAAATATGGAAGGCCTTCGGCGGAACGATGCTCGTCAGCGTATGCTGCGCGCTCGTCGCCGGCACGATCGGCACGCTCGTCGGCTACGCCGTCGCCAAGCAGCGGCGCAGCAAATGGGCCAACTACGTCAACTCCGTGGCCTTCCTGCCCTACCTGATGCCGTCCATCGCCGTCGGCGCGGCGCTGTTCGTGCTCTTCTCCAGCGAATCGGTCAAGCTGTACAACACCTACACCGGACTGATCGTCGCCGGTACGATCAAGTATATCCCCTTCGCGAGCCGCTCGTCGCTCAACTCCATGCTGCAGCTCTCGGGCGAGATCGAGGAGGCTGCCATCATCCAGGATATCCCGTGGATCAAGCGCATGACCCGCATCATCATCCCGATCCAGAAATCGTCGATCATCAGCGGCTATCTGCTGCCGTTCATGACCTGCCTGCGTGAGTTGAGCCTGTTCATGCTGCTGTGCGGACAGAGCAAGATCCTCTCGACGATGCTGGACTACTTCGACGAGATGGGCCTGTACGCGTTCTCCAGCGGCATCAACCTGCTGCTGATCATCACGATCCTGGTCTTCAACGCGATCGTCAACAAAGTCACGGGTGCGAGCCTCGACAAGGGAATAGGAGGATAACGAAAATGCCGGAAATCAAATTGGAGCATGTCACCAAACGGTGGAAAAATTTCTATGCGGTCGACGATCTCGACCTTGTGATCGGCGACAACGCTTTTGTCACGCTGCTGGGCCCCTCCGGCTGCGGTAAGACGACGACGCTGCGCATGATCGCCGGTCTGGAGACGCCGACCAGCGGCCGCATCACGATCGGCGACAGAGTCGTCTACGACAGCGCGCTGGGCATCAACATCCCGGCCAACAAGCGCAAGGTCGGCTTCCTGTTCCAGAACTACGCGCTGTGGCCCAACATGACCGTATACGACAACATCGCGTTCGGTCTCAAGAACATCAACGAGCCCAAGGAGACCGTCGACTATCAGGCAAAGAACTACGCGCGTCTGATCGAGATCCTGAAGGATCCGCAGGGCGTTGCGGACATCATCAAGGAGATGAAGGCCAGGGGCGAGGAAGTTCCCGTCGACGCGT
>CAMVJF010000264.1 GCA_947167725.1 uncultured Clostridia bacterium
CGGCGGCCTCGCCCTTGCCGGACTCGATCACGTCCGGGTAGATCGTGCCCTGCACGAGAAAATCCACCGCGCCGACCTCATGCGCGACCTCCTCGAAGACGCGGATGAACTCCTCGCCGATGATCTTCCGCTTCCGCTCCGGCTCTTCAACGCCCGCCAGACGGGACAGGAAGCGCTCCTGCGCGTTGACGCGGATGAAGTTCGCCGCACGGCGGGAAAAGACGGCCTCGACCTCGTCGCCCTCGTTCTTGCGCATCAGGCCGTGGTCGACGAACACGCACACGAGCCTCTCCCCGATCGCCTCGCTCATCAGCGCGGCGGCCACGGAGGAATCCACCCCGCCGGAGAGCGCCAGCAGCGCGCGGCCGGACCCGACCTTCGCGCGGATGCTCTCGATCGCCCGGAGCCTGTAGTCCGCCATCGTCCAGTCGCCCGCGGCACGGCAGATCCCGTAGAGGAAGTTGCGCAGCATATCGCGTCCCCGCTCGGTGTGCTCCACCTCCGGGTGGAACTGCACGCCGTAAAAGCGCCGCGCCTCGTCGCAGATCGCCGCCGTCGGGCAGGCCGCGCTGTGCGCGGCCAGACGGAAGCCCTGCGGGATCGCGGCCATGTAGTCGCCGTGGCTCATCCAGGTCACGCTCTCGCCGCCGACGCCGGCAAAGAGCGCGCAGCCGCCGTCGAGCGCCGTCGGCGTCTTGCCGTACTCGCGCGCGGAATCGTCCTGCGCGGCGGTGACGCGCCCGCCGAGCATCTGCGCCATCAGCTGGCATCCGTAGCAGATGCCGAGGATCGGGACGTCCAGGGCGAAAACGCCCGGATCGACCTTCGGCGCATCGGGGAGATACACGCTGTGCGGCCCGCCGGTGAAGATGATGCCGACGGGAGCATAGCGGCGGATCTCGTCCAGGGACATATCGTGCGGATGGACCTCGCAGTAGACGTGCTGCTCGCGTACGCGGCGGGCGATGAGCTGATTGTACT
This sequence comes from uncultured Clostridia bacterium, assembly GCA_947167725.1. Taxonomy (GTDB): domain Bacteria; phylum Bacillota; class Clostridia; order Oscillospirales; family Oscillospiraceae; genus Limivicinus. Next base: position 982 of record CAMVJF010000264.1, read on the forward strand.
GCCCGCCGAAATCGAGGATCAAAACCTTCTGCATGTTTTATTGTTTTCCTTTCATGGCCGCCTCCACCAGAGCGACGAACAGCGGGTGCGGCCGGTTGGGGCGGCTCTTGAATTCGGGATGATACTGCACGCCGAGGAAAAAGCGCTTCTCGCTCAGCTCGACGGCCTCGATGATGCGCCCGTCGGGGGAGCGGCCGCAGAGCCGAAGCCCGGCCTCCGCGAGCAGCTCGCGGTATTCGTTGTTGAACTCGTAGCGGTGCCTGTGGCGCTCGGAGATGAGCTCCTCGCCGTAGCACGCCGCCATGCGGCTGCCCGGCTCGATGCGGCAGGGCCAGGCGCCGAGACGCAGCGTTCCGCCCTTGGATACAGTATCGCTTTGATCGGGCAAAAAGTCAATGACCTTGTGCGGCGAGGAGGGGTCGAATTCGCCGGAGTCCGCGTCCGCAAGACCGCAGACGTGGCGCGCGAACTCGATCACGGCCACCTGCATGCCGAGACAGATGCCGAGATAGGGGATATCCTTCTCCCGCGCGTAGCGCGCCGCGGCGATCATGCCGGGTACGCCGCGGTCGCCGAAGCCGCCCGGGACGATCAGCCCGTCGCAGCCCTTGAGGATTTCCGCGACGTTTTCTCCGGTGATCGTCTCGCTGTCGATCCAGCGGATCTCGACCTTCGCGCCAAGCGCGTAGCCCGCGTGGTGCAGGGCCTCGGCCACCGAGAGATAGGCGTCGTGCAGCTGGACGTATTTTCCCACGAGACCGATCGTGACTTCGCTCGAGATCGCGCGGATCCGCTCAACCATCGCTCGCCATTCCTCCAGCTCCGGCGCCCGTGTCCACAGGCCCAGCTCGCGGCATACGATCAGCGAAAAGTCCTTCTGCTCCAGCATCAGCGGCGCTTCATAGAGGATCGGCAGCGTGCGGTTTTCGATCACGCAATCCGGCTTAACGTTGCAGAACATCGCGATTTTTCGGAAAATTTCCGGCTCGAGCGCGTACCTGGTGTGGGAGGAATAGGTCAGACGGGACGGTAGGTCTTGATGGCCCGCTCCAGCGTCCGGGTGTACGGATACTGGGCCCGGGATTTCGCAGCAGCCAGGACAAACGGCTGAAAATCATTCTCTTCCCCGTTTCGGGAAATATGGTCTGCAAGCAGGCGCTCCAGCTCCGCATGGAAGGCTGGGCCGTGGTCGGCGTGCCGCAGATGGGTGAGTTCGTGCAGGAGGATGTAATCCTGCAGGGGACGGGGAACCCGCATCAAGTTCAGGTTCAGGTTGATGTTCCCTTTGGACGAGCACGAGCCCCAGTTGGAGGTGTTGTGCTTGATGGTGACACGGTTGAAAAGGAACCCATACTGCTTGGCCAGCTGCCTGAGCCGGTCCGGCAGATACGCTTTCGCCGCGGTACGCAGGGACTCGACGGTCTCCCCTTCCGGCAGGTCCGCGTTCCGGGCCCCCACCCGTTCGAGGGCCGCCCTGGCCCATTCCCGGCGGGATTCCAGGAACGCGATGCCCATCGCATACGGGGTGTAGAAAGGGACGGTCACGAGAATGCCGCGGACGGGATGGACCCGGATCGAAATCCGCCGGGAGCGGGCGCTTCTCCGCAGCCGGACCTCCCCCAGCACCGGGTCGATATGGACTTTCTCGATCACGGGAACAAAGGTACAAAAAGTTTTGTTTTATCGGATTTTATGCCTAAATTTGCAG
>CAMVJF010000265.1 GCA_947167725.1 uncultured Clostridia bacterium
CCCTTGGCCGCGAGCGTCAGAAGACCGTTGATCGCCTGCTCGGCGAGCATGACGTTCTCCGCCTCTCCGCTGATGTGGATCTGGTCGCCGCGCTCGACGACCGTGACCTGCAGCTCCGATTCGATGATGCGCAGATTCTGGTCAAAAGAGCCGAAAACGCTGATCACATGCTCCATTCTGTCCACGCCGATGGTTTTTTCTATCATGGTTGATCCCTCTCTATGGGTCTGTTTCCTTTTCGCGTGCGATATTCTCCCGGCAGTGCGCGCGGAAGCGCAGCGTGCCGTCCTCTTCCGAGAAATCGCAGGAGATGATCTCTCCGTCGATCTCGTCCGCGAGCGCGTCGAAGGCGCGCTCCCGATACCGCACCGCGTCCGCGCGGTATTCGCCGAGCGGCGCATACGGCCGATAGACCTCCGCGATCAAATGCAGCGGAAATGAAAACAGCCCTTTGATGCCTGCGGTGTATTCTTTTACGATTTTATCACATTCGTCAAGCTCTTTTCTACCCCCTCCGAACAAATTCACCCGGACTTTTCCCGCGCGCAGCGCCAGGATCAGCAGATAACCGTCTTCCGGCTCTTTTCTCCGCGCGGCGGGACAGAGGACAACCGTGCGCTCGACCCAGGTATCGGCCGTCACGCGTCCCAAGGCGCGGACCTTCCGCACCTCGCCCGAAAGGCTCTCCATCTCGCCGCTGACAAGCGTCCGGCCTTCCTCCACCGTCTCGCCGCGAGAGACGAGCGTTTTACCGTTCAGCACCGAGTAGTCCGCGATCACGCCGCCGCGCGCGGCGATCAGATCGGCGGCGCGGGATTCGGCATAGAGTTCGGGCTTCTCCCGGCGTTCAAGCACGGCGACCGTCGCACGTGAGCCCCTGACGTTCAGCGACATCCACGCGAGCTCCGGGAGACGAAGCAGCATACCCGAGCGGATCGCCTCGGCGTCGCTCGCCGGCCAGAAGCAGCCCTCCCGGACGCCGCAGGCGGCGAGCGCGTGCAGGATCGTCGTGCGCGAGAGCTTCTCATTTCCCACGACCTCAAAGTCCCAGATAAAAAGGCTCGAGACGCAGAGGGCGAGCGCGCAGAAAGCAGCGATCAGGCCGAGGGCAGCGCGCCGCCGGAGCAAGCCGAGACTGCGGCTCCCGCCGCGCAGAGCCAGAGCTTCGAGCTCCGTGTTCGTCAGGACCGCGATTTTACGCGCCCGCGGGAGATCGTCCTCCGACAGGGTCGCCGTGACGGCGTCCGGCTCACAGTCGATCGCCCAGAGCGCCACGCCCGCTTCGGCGCAGGCGTTGAGGAACCGTTCCTTCTCGCCGCCGCTGAGGCGTACACGCTGCTCGCCCCGGAGCAGCCGCAGCGTTTTTTTCATTCTTCCCACTCCATGGAATGCACTTCCCCTTCCAGACACAAAACGACCCAGCGCGCGGATCCGGATCCCGCTGCCCCAGACCGCAAAGCTGCCCCGTGCGGCGCGGACGCGCAGATAATCCTCGTCGAACTGATCGACTCCCCGGTGGTTCTCTATAAGAACGCTGCCCTTCCCCACCGCCGTGACCCGCAGCGCGCCGAGCGCCTCCGGCGGGAGCAGGAGCTTCTCGGCCAGAGACGCGCTGTCGATCCTCACTCTTCTCATGCGTCTCCCTCCTCTCGTATAACTCTATGTGCAGGCGCATAGCTTGATACACGGACAAGTCTGCGAAAGGAGGGACGCCATGAAAAACCCGCTTGCCGTCCTCGGCGCGGCCGCCGCCATGCTCTGTCTCGTCTTCGCGCCCGCCGGGGCGATCGAGAGCGCACGCTACGGTCTGCAGCTCTGCGCGGAGCTGATCGTCCCGTCGCTGCTCCCCTTTTTTGCCGCGAGCGCGCTGCTGATCCGGCTCGGCGTGCCGCGTATGCTCGCGCCCCTCCTCGCGCCCGCGGCCGGACGGCTGTGGGGCGTATCCGGCGCGGGGGCCGCGGCCTTTCTCGCAGGGATTTGCGGAGGCTATCCGCTCGGGGCGCAGACCGTTGCGGAGCTTTACGGCGCGGGACAGGTATCCAAAAAAGAGGCCGAGACGCTGCTGGGCTTCTGCAACAACTCCGGCCCCTCGTTCCTGATCGGCGTGATCGGCGTCGGTCTGTTCTCCTCGCGCCGGGCGGGGCTGCTGCTATACGCGGTCCACAGCGCCGCAGCCGTGCTCTCCGGCGTGATCCTGCGGAGGGGCGGAACCGAAGCTTGCGCGCCTGCAGAGGCCGGGGAGGAACAGGGCTTTGCGGCCGCGCTGGTGGACGCGGTGCGTCAGTCGCTCGCGGCACTGCTCTCAGTCTGCGCGTTCATCGTGTGCTTCTGCGTGTTCTCCGGGATGCTCGACTCGCTCGGCTTATACCGCGCGGCCGCCGCGCTGCTGGCCAGGCCGCTCGGCGTTAAGGAGCAGGAGCTGCGCGCCTGTCTGATCGGTCTGCTGGAGCTCTCGGGCGGGATCGGAGCTCTGCGCGGTCTTGCGCTCACGCCGGGACGCTTCGCGCTCGCAGCCTTTCTCGCGGGCTGGGGCGGGCTCTCGGTGCAGCTTCAAACGCTCGCGGTGCTGCGCGACACCGATCTCGACGCGCGGCGGCATTTTCTCGGGCGGTTTCTGAGCGCGTCGCTCTCCGCACTGCTGGCGCTGGCCGCGGCGAAGATCTTCCTCCTGCCGCCCCAG
>CAMVJF010000266.1 GCA_947167725.1 uncultured Clostridia bacterium
GCGTCTCTTGTTTACGTGCTTACTGTATCATATGAAATATCACACAAGCATCACACGACGATAATAACACATGCGGGACGACAAATAAACAGTTTTTTCCTCTAAATCATGGCGAAACGAAGAATTTTTATCGCTGCGGACACTCCGTTTCACATCACCAGCGCGGTCAGCGCGGCGCTCACAAGCGCGATGACCGCCATGGCCGTGATCTGCTGGAGCCGTGAAGAGACCAGAAGCCCGATGAATTCACGCAGGAATGCGTTCGGCCAGAAATACCAGATCGTGGGGCTCCCCATGCCGTCGATATGCCAGCCGGAATTCGCGGCGAGGATGCCGCCGCGATACACATGATAACTCGAGGTGGAAAAGGCGACCTTCGCGTTTTCCGTTTTCTCTTCGATGAGACTGCGGGAGAAACGCAGATTCTCAAGCGTGGTCTTCGAGTTTTCCTCCGTGAGGATCCGTTCCGGAGCGACGCCCTGCGCGAGCATATAGCGCGCCATCGCGCCGGCCTCGCTCTCCGGCTCGTCCGCGCCGCGCCCGCCGCTGGGGACGAGCACGGCCTGTTTTCCCGTGGCGGCCTCCTGGGCGCGCACAAAGGCGATCGCCCGGTCGACGCGCGCGCGGATCAGCGGATAGAGCGAGCCGTCCGGCCGGATCCTGCAGCCGAGAACGATCACGTAGTCGCGGTCATAGGCCGGCTCGTGCCGCCCGGCGAGCAGCGCGTGGATCACCGTCGCGGCGAGCATACATTCAAGATGGGTGAAAATGCCCGCGTAAACGTTCAGCAGCATGTTCCGCAGCGGAAAGGTCAAAAGCGAATATGACATCCAGATGCCGAAGGCCGCGCCGCCTACGATCAGCAGGGCGACGGCGACGCCGAGCAGGTTGGAGGCCCGGAAGCCCTCGTGCCGGATCAGCACCAGGTTGCTGACGGCGAGGATCAGCGAAAAGACGCCGAGCGCCACCGCCGTCCAGCGCATGAAGGTCTGCGCCGAAACGATGACGCCGACGAGCAGCGACCAGACCGTTCCCGCGTTCTCGCCGCGCAGGAAGGGCAGCACCGTGCCGAGATGGAAGATGGCGCTGAGCATCAGAAAAATCGCAAGGCCGAGTTCTCCCGTGGCCCGGTAGGAAAAGTAGAGGCGTTTTCTCTCACGCCGCGCGTCCGCGAGGATGATGCAGGCCGCAGTCAGCAGGAACAGGCACAGGCAGGCCGTGAGGTAGCCCCAGCCCGTAAAGTTGCCCGTGACGCTGTCGCTGAGGATCCCGAAAGGAAGCGCCTTGAGCTCCATGCGGATCTCGCTGTCGTAAAAACTGTCCTCCCCGACGCCCTCCCAGCAGACGCTTCGAAGCGCACGGCAAGCTCGCTGCCGTCGGCGGAGAGCCTGCTGTCGGAGACGCCGACGATCCCCTCCGGCGCGAAACGGAAGGAATAGCCCTCCGCCTCCGGCGGGATCTCGAAATACAGCGTCAGTCCTCCGCGCACCGGAAGCAGGCACAGCAGAAATATCCCGGCCCACAGCACAAAGGCCGCCAGGAGCCGGACCCAGGTACGGCGCATCTTATCTCTGCGGGATCAGCAGCCGCGTCCCGGGCAGGAGCTGGCGCGGATCGTGCAGGCCGTTGAGCTCGGTCAGAACGCGCACCGTCGTCCCGAAGCGCTGCGCCAGCCTGGGCAGACGGTCGCCCGGCTGGACCACGTACACGAAGGTCGGCCCTACATAACGGCCGCCCGCGACGCTTTCCAGTTCCCCGTCGTTTATGGCAAGTACTTCTTTTTCCATCGGTTTTTCTCCTTGCCCGAAGGCAGTTTCATTCTTCATCAAAAGACCAGCTGATCTCGTCGAGCTCCGCGTGCATCACCTCGGGCCAGCTGTACTGGTTCATATAATCGCCGAGGTAATGGTAGCGGGACTCCTGTTTTTTCTCCAGCCAGTCGAAAAGATCGCATTCGATGCGGTCGGTCGCGATCGCCAGGCTCCCGCGCTGCTTGAGGATGATCCCGTTGAGCTTGAGGCGGGAAAAGGTGTTCTGCAGATCCTGGCGGAGGTTCGACAGGTACGAGGCCTTCTTTTCAGGGTCTCCGTCGTCCTCCCAGAGGGTCGCGATGATCTCGCCGTTGGTGGTCTGCGCGCCGCGATTGTTGATCAGCAGCGCGACGATCTCCTTGGTGCGGGTATACTTGAACATGACCGGCTTGCCGTCGACAAAAAGTTCAAAGTTCCCGAAGGTCTGCGCGAAGAGCCGCTTCTGCTTTTTCTCGGAGGCGGGATGGCGCAGATCGTCCATCTCCCGGCGCACGCTCTCCGCCGCCGCGGGCTTGAGAAGATAGCCGCTGGCATGCTGGGAGATCGCCTCGAAGGCCCGCTCCGGGCCCTCCGAGAGATAGATCAGATTGACGAAGGGATACAGCTCCCGCAGATACTGTCCGAGGTCGATCCCGCCCAGTTCCGGCAGGTCGACGTCCAGCAGCGCGATGTCGATCTCCGTCTTTCTGGCCTCGGCCAGCGCGGGCAGCGGGCCGGAGAAGCAGAGCAGTTCCGCCTCGGGCAGGAGCTTTGTCAGCGTCTGCGCGAGAGCGGGGATCTCCCGCTCGTCTTTGAGTACGATCAGGACGGTCATTTCTCTCCTCCTTCGGCGGGCAGCTCCTCTGCGAAGACCGTCCGCAGCTTCTGAT
>CAMVJF010000267.1 GCA_947167725.1 uncultured Clostridia bacterium
ATCTTTGTCGTTAATTTCAGGAAGTCTATACTTCATTTTTCTCACCTGCAAACTGCGATTTGTCGAAATCTGTATCGTTGTTTTCCCGGGAACTGCCCACCCGTGAAGATCTATTCCGTTCGTTTCGTCAGGGATTTGATCGCGATCCGGCCCGCGCGGCGCGCGCCGTTGAGGACGACCTTCTTCACCGTGTCGTCCGCGCTGCAGTAATTTGCGAATTCCGGATGACTGCGCTCGAGGCGGATCGCGTCGAAGAAGCAGCGGGTCGTGCAGATGCCGCAGCCGATGCAGCGGTTGGGATCCACATAGCTCACGCCGCAGGAGAGGCAATCGTGCGTTTTCAGCTTCTCGATCGGCAGCACCACGTCGTCCCGGCGAAAGGCGCGGAAGGAACGCGGGTCGCGGGCCAGGGTCAGGCTGTGGCCGGGGTGCAGACTGCGATGGATGCTTTTGGCCGCCTCGTGCCCTTCCTCGATCTGCGAGGCGGGGTCTTTCTTTTTGATGGGGAAACACTCCGGATAGACTGTCGCGAAAGCGTCCCGGTCCGGCTCGCCCTCGGCAAAGCGCACGCCCAGCTTTTCGAGGATCGTCCGCTCCGCCTCGCTGCATGGCTCCGCCGTGCCGAACACGGTCACGGGATAGCTCATCTGCGCGAGGAAATACGCGCAGCTCAGCTGCGCCCAGCCGGAGCCGACGATCGCCACGGGCAGCGCATAATCTTTGTCCTCGCCCTTGAGACGCACCTTGCGCGGGATCAGCTCGTCTATGTACCGCTCTTCCAGCTCGGCCAGGCGCTCCATCGTCCCGCCGATCTCCATGGGGCGGTCCACCGTGCCCCGCATGCAGACCTTCTCGCAGCGGCGGTCGCAGGCGCTGGCGCAGACGGAGGGGAAGGGATTGTCCTGCCGCAGCAGCTTCAGCGCGTCGAGCTCTCGGCCCTCTTTGACGAGCCGCAGCACGCCCTGAACGGAGATATGCGTCGGGCAGGCGCACTTGCAGGGCGCTGTTCCGGAGGGGTAGCAGTTGATCTGGTTGCGGTCGCGGTAGTCCTCCCGCCAGTCCTTTTTGCTCCAGCCCCTTGTCTCGGAGGCGAGCTTCTCGTTTTCATAGACGACGGGGCCGTCCTTGCTGTCCAGCTTCCGGCCGAGGCGCACCGCGCCCGCGGGGCAGACCTCCTCGCACTTGCCGCAGGCGACGCACTTGTCCCTGTCCACGACCGCGCGGTAGGCGGAGGCCGAGCCGTTCTGGTTGTTGAACAGCTGCGAGCAGCGCAGGGCGAAGCAGTTGCCCACCGAGCAGTTGCAGATGGCGAAGATGTCCTCTCCCCCGTCGCCGTTGGTGACCTGGTGCATAAAGCCGTTTTCCTCGGAGCGCTTCAGCAGGGCGATCACCTCGTCATACGTCGCCCGCTCGGCCTTGCCGGTCTCCACCAGGTAGTCGGCGTAGTCGCCCACCTGGATGCAGCCCTTGTCCGGCAGCTCGCCGCAGCCCTCGCCGCGCAGGATCATGCTCGTGCGGCAGACGCAGTTGCTGATGGACAGCTGATCCCGGTATTTATCCAGCCAGTAGGAAAGCTGCTCGATAGACAGCGACTTGCTCTCTTTGGGGATCGCCCGCTCGATGGGGACCGCGTGGAAGCCCAGCCCCGCGCCGCCCGGGGGCACCATGTGGGAGATCATCTTCAGCGGCTCCTCGGCCATCTGATAGAAGAACTCCGCGATCTCCGGGTGCTTTTCCAAAAGAGGCTTGTTGAGCATCAGGTTCTCCGCGCTGCCCACGACGAAGATCGGCACCACATACTGCCTGTGCCGGTCCGCGTTATGGCGGTTATACTCCACGAGGCCGATGTCCGCGAGCTCGTCCAGCAGGGCCTGGATCTTCGCTTCCTCCCCGCCGGTCTTTTTGGCAAGCTCCGCCGCGGTAGTCGGCTTGCGCCGCCCCATTTTCAGCATCAGCTCCGCCTGCTCGTCGGTAAGCAGCGCGTCGAGCATTTTGTATTCCCAACGGCTCTCGTCCATGCGGACAAGGCCCGTCTTGGCGTCCATGCAGTCGGTCAGCATCCTCGCCAGTTTTACGATGATCGGTCTCAAGGGTTTACTCTCCTTTTACCTCTTCGCGTATTTCTCATAGCACCATCGGGCGATGTCCCGGATCAGCTCCAGCGGCAGCTCCCTGTCGTGCGGCAGGCGGATCGTGCCCTTGCTTGTGTCAAAATCGGAGAGCCTGTCCGCGAAGGCCTCGACGGCTTCGTCGCCGGGATAGAGGCCGATGTGTTTCTTCGACGCCGCGAAATGGATGATGTTCTGCCCCTTCCGGTAGGTGGGCATGGACCAGCTGATCTTCTCCTGTGCCTCCGGGATGGCCGCGCGAATGGTCTCCCGGATCGTCTCCAGCCGCGGCCGGACAGAGGCGTCCTGCAGGCTGATATACTCGTCGATCGACTGCGGCTTGAGGCAGTAATGCTGCTGGTCTTTTCGCGTCAGTTCCTTCCCGCATTTCGGGCAGGTCCACATACTCATTCCCCCACGGTCCCGCATTGTCGGGATCTTTTTTTCTGCTCTGCAAGCTGGAATTTATATAAGCGTATATCCTCTGAACCCGCGCACAGAATAGTAGGAATCTGCGCCGTTGTGAAAAGTGAACACGGTATCATAGCGCCGTTCGCAGAACAGCGCGC
>CAMVJF010000268.1 GCA_947167725.1 uncultured Clostridia bacterium
CTCCAGCTCGTCAATCTTGTCGTTGATGCGCAGGAGGTTTTCCTCCGTGCGTTCGAGCTTGCGCTCCGCCTCTTCCTTGCGGTAACGGTAGCGCGAAATGCCCGCGGCCTCCTCAAAGACCTCTCGGCGGTCGGTGCTCTTGGTCGAGACGATCTCCGCGATGCGGCCCTGCCCGATGATCGAATAGCCGTCGCGGCCGAGGCCCGTATCCATCAGCAGGCTGTGGAGATCCTTGAGTCGGACGTTCTCGCGGTTGATGTAATACTCGCTCTCGCCGCTGCGGTAGTAGCGGCGCGTGAGAATGATCTCGTCCGAATCGCTCTCGAAAATGCGCGCGGAGTTGTCGATGATCAGCGAGACCTGCGCATAGCCGAGCTTGCCTCGCTTCTCCGTTCCGCCGAAGATCACGTCCTCCATCTTGCTGCCGCGCAGGGCGCGCGTCCGCTGCTCGCCCATGACCCAGAGGATCGCGTCGGCGATGTTGGACTTGCCCGAGCCGTTGGGGCCGACGATGGCGGTGATATCTTTTTCAAACGTCAGGCGCGTCTTGTCCGGGAAGGACTTGAAGCCCTGGATCTCAAGTGCTTTTAAGTACAAGTATCTGACCTCATTATTCAAAAACTAACTGAAGTATTATACTCTCTTTTCTACGATTTTTCAATGGAAAGCAGAACGATTTCTTCCTTCCTTCCGGGAATCGGTCTTACTTTAACGTCTGAGAGGGAAAAATCCTCGCGCAGCCTGGTGAGATTGCGTTTTCCCTGCCCGATCATCTGCGAAAGCTTTTCCTCCGCGACGCCCAGCGTCACACAGCTGCCCGGCTCGATGCCCGCGAGCAGCGTCCTCGCCTTCTCGAGCATCACGCGGCTTTTCACCAACTCGCCGAGCGCGGGATGGTAGGCACCGGCTACGGCCTCCCCGCCGGAGAGCTCATCTGTCGGATTGAGTCCGAGCCGAATGACCGGGATCCCGTTTTCTGCAAAGAGCGGCAGCAGCTTCGCACAGATCTCAACCGCATCCTCCACCGTGTGCTCGCGGTACTTTCCCGCATGCCAGCAATCGCAGAGTTCCGTCCCCCGAACGATCACTGTCGGATAGATCCGCACTGCGTCCGGCTGAAGTGCGATCAGGGCGCGGGCTGTCGCAAGATCCTTCTCTTCGCTGTCGCCGGGAAGTCCGGTCATCATCTGCAGCACAAGCTCAAAGCCCGCGGCTTTGATCATCCGCGCGGCTCTCTCGACATCCGCGGCCGTATGCCCTCTGCCGGATGCGGCAAGCACAGCGTCGTCCATCGACTGCGCGCCGAGTTCGACCGTCTCCACGCCGCAGCGCTTCAGCCGCGCAAGCTTCTCGGCGTCGACCGCGTCCGGCCGGGTCGAAAGACGGATCGAGTCGATCTCTCCGCGTGCGATCGCGGATGCGGCGGCGCCGAGAAGCGCCTCCTGCTGCGCCGTGGGGATCGCCGTGAAGCTGCCCCCATAAAACGCGAGCTGCCGCTTTGCCCCCGAACGGGGCAAGGCGGCTGAGTCCGCTATTGCATTTTGAACATCTTCGACAGTCGCGCCCTTTTCGGCTCCGCTGATCCGTTGCTGGTCGCAGAACACGCAGGCATGCGGGCAGCCGAGATGCGGCACAAAAACTGGTATGATGCTCCGTCGCGCGCTCATTTTCCGAGGTTCTCCAGCGCGCTGCGCGCAGCCATCTGTTCGGCTTCCTTTTTCGTCCTTCCGCTGCCCTCGCCGATCTCGACTCCGTCTACAGACACCGCGAAGCGGAAGGTCTTGTTATGGTCTGGGCCGCTCTCTCCCGTCTGGTCATAGCGGATCCGGACCTCGCCCTTCTGCTGGACGAGCTCCTGCAGTGCCGTCTTGTAGTCCGCGCTTGGGTGCAGCTCATCGAGACGCGCGCCGCACAGGACGTGCGCCATGATAAAGCGTTTTGCTTCCTCCATGCCGCCGTCGAGATAGATCGCCGCAATGATCGATTCCACCATGTCCGCAAGGATGGACACGCGCTCACGGCCGCCGGTCAACTCCTCGCCGCGGCCGAGAAGCATATACTCCCCGATGCCCAGGGAGAGCGCCGCCTCGTGCAGGCTCGTCTCGCAGACCAGCTCGGCGCGCAGGCGCGTCATGCGCCCCTCGGGCAGCGCGGGCTCATGGGTGTAGAGAAACTCTGCCGCCGTGAGTCCCAGTACCGAGTCGCCCAGGAACTCCAGCCGCTCGTAGCTGACCGCGTTCTCGGCGTGTCGTTCGTTGGCATAGGAGCTGTGCGTCAGCGCGGTGCGCAGCAGCGTTTTGTTCTGAAAGCAGTAGCCGATCCGGCTCTCAAGCGTTTCCTTCACTCTCGCTTCTGATCCTCATATGTTCGATATTATCCTTGATATCCTCCACGATCCCGCTCTCGGTAAAGGCCTTGGCCTGACGGATGGCCGCAAAGAAGCTCGCGGCGTTGGACGATCCGTGCGCCTTGATGACCGGCCTGGAGATGCCGAGCAGCGCCGTGCCGCCGACTTCGTTGACGTCCAGAGACTTCTTCATCGCGGACAAATCGTTTTTGAGCACTGCCGCGGCCAGCTTATTCTTTCCGCTCTTGTAGAATACGCCCTTGAGCGCGCCCATCATGTACTTGATCACGCCCTCGGTCGCTTTGAGCAGGACGTTC
>CAMVJF010000269.1 GCA_947167725.1 uncultured Clostridia bacterium
CTGACGGGAAAGACCATCACCGCGCACGATGAGGAAACGCGCCGCCTGCCGCCGCGCTATGAGGCCGGGCGCATCGTCCTGACTTACGCCGACCGCACCGCGCTCTACGCGCGGATCGACCGGCGCGTGGACGAAATGGCCGAAGAGGGCCTGTTTGAAGAGGTCGAGGCACTGCTCCGCTCCGGCGTGCCGGCCGACTGCACGGCCATGCAGGCCATCGGCTACAAGGAGGCCGCCCGGGCGCTGCGCGGCGAGATCAGCCGCAGCGATGCGCTCGATCTCATCAAGCAGGCCAGCCGCCGTTACGCCAAGCGGCAGCTCACCTGGTTTCGCCGCGCGGAGGGCGCGCTGTGGATCGAGTGGACGGGCGAGCCGGACTTTGCCGCCGCAATGGAGAGAATTCGGACTTCGGGATTAACGGCTTTCGACTGAAACTGCATACCGCTTCAGCGTATCATGGCTGTATCTGCCGCGGGCAGAAAAAGCTACATACAAAGGAGCAGACAAACATGCAGAAAACACAGAATCTCCAGGACCTTTTTCTCAACCAGGCGCGCCGCGAGCGTTCCCAGATCACGATGTTTCTGATGAACGGCTTTCAGCTGCACGGGATCGTGCGCGGCTTTGACAACTTCACCGTCGTGCTCGAGAGCGACGGGAAGCAGCAGCTGATCTACAAACATGCGATCTCCACCGTGGTGCCGCCGAAGCCGGTGCCGCTGGACGGAGAAGAATAAGAGAAAGCCGCCGCCGGCCGCGAAAAAGCAGCCGGCGGCGGGACAGAAAGAAGGACAGAACATGTCGATCGCAGACAATGTGGCAAAGATCCGCGCGGAAATGGCCGCGGCCGCCCGCGCCGCCGGAAAAGATCCGGCGGCGATCACGCTCGTGGCGGCCAGCAAGATGAACGACGCCGCCCGTGTGCGCGAGGCGATCACCGCCGGCGTGGACGTCTGCGGCGAAAACCGCGTGCAGGAGATGCTGGAAAAGCAGGCGCAGGGCGCCTATGAGGGCGCGCCGCTGCACTTCATCGGCCATCTGCAGAAAAACAAGGTCAAACAGGTGGTGGGACTGGCCTCTCTGATCCACGGGGTGGACAGTCTGGCACTGCTGGAAGTCATCGACCGCTGCGCCGAAAAGCGCGGCCTGACACAGGAAGTGCTGCTCGAGGTCAATATCGGCGCCGAGGAGAGCAAGTCCGGCTTTGCACCGGAGGAGATCCCGGCAGCGCTTTCCTCCGCTGCCGCATTTTCTCACATCCGCGTGCGCGGGCTGATGTGTATCCCGCCGGCCGGCCGCAGCGAGGAAGAAAATCGACTGTTTTTTACAAAAATGAACAAGCTTTTTGTTGACAATAGCGGGAAAAAATACGATAATGTATCTATGGATTTTCTGTCCATGGGCATGAGCGCGGATTTTGCCTGCGCCATCGCCTGCGGTTCCAATATGGTGCGCGTCGGCTCGGCGATCTTCGGCCCGCGCCCTTACCAAAAGCAAGAAACATAACGGAGGAAACGCCATGGGTTTCATGGACGAACTCAAAAAACTGACCCAGCCTTACGACGACGAGGACGACTTCTTCGAGGGCGCGGATATGGCCCGCAAAAACGAGCCGGCCGTAACGCCCGCGCAGATGGCCTTTGAGGATACCTTCGCGGCCGAGACCGAGGAGGAGCCGGAACCGGCCAGAGAGCCGGAGCAGCCTCGCCGCGGCAGCTTTCTGGATGCGCTCGGCCTCGGGAAAAAGGAGCCGGCCGCGCAGCCCGCTGCCCGTCCCCGCCCCGTCATGCGTCCCCAGCGCCCGCTGAAGGAGCGCACCGTCAACTTCGGCGGCAGCGACACGCAGGTCATCCTCTTCAACCCCAAGAGCTTCGAGGAGGCCGGCGATCTGGTGGGCTATCTGCAGATGGGCCGCTCCCTGGTCATGACGCTGGAGGGCCAGCCGACCGACCGGGCCCGCCGCCTGCTGGATTTCATCTCGGGCATTACCTTCGCCATGGACGGCAAGGTGACGCCGGTGGCAGGCAAGACCTATTTCATCACCCCGCAGAACGTGGATCTCGTCGCGCCGCAGGGCGAGCAGCCTGAGAGCGACAGCCAGTTTTTCTGAATTGCGCAGCACAGAGACAGAGAACAATTGAAAGGTGGAATAAATGATGATTACCGCTCAGGATATTCGCGAGAAGACCTTTGCAACCGTTCGCAGGGACGGCTATGACATGGACGTTGTGGACAACTTCCTGGACGAGCTGGCCAACGAGACCGAGGCCGCCCAGAAGGAGAACGCGGTGCTCAAGAGCAAGATGAAGGTCCTCGTCGACAAGATCGAGGAATACCGCGCCAACGAGGAAGCCGCCCAGCGCGCTCTGCTCTCCGCTCAGAAGCTGGCCATCCAGATCGAGGGCGACGCCCGCACCCGCGCCGCCGCCATGATCGCCGATGCCGAGAAGCAGGTCCAGGCCAAGATCGGCTCGATCGCCCAGGCCACCCGTGACGAGGAAAACCGTCTGGCCGCCGCCAAGGCCGCCACGGCCCGCTATATCGAGGAAGCGAAGGAGGCCTTCGGCCGCCAGTTCCAGTCTCTGGAGAACGTGGCCCGCGGAGCTCCCGGCAAACCCGGCACCGGCATCAAGAA
>CAMVJF010000270.1 GCA_947167725.1 uncultured Clostridia bacterium
GAGGAGATCGCCTCGGCGCTTGCGGAAGAGGAGATCTGCGTCAGAAGCGGCCTTCACTGCGCGCCGCTGGCGCACGGCGGCGCCGGGACCTTGGGAACGGGCACGGTCCGTTTCAGCTTCTCACCCTTCAACACGCACGGAGAGATAGAAAAAGCGGCTGCAAAGTTAATAAAAATTATATAATTATACCGCCGTTTTCATTTGCCTTTTTTGCCCGGATGCTATATAATAAAGTGATAAAAAGGGGTAGTACGTGATTCGAACGAAGAGGTTGCCTGTATGGAAGCATTGAGAACTGCATTGGAGCGCTCGCTCAACCTGCTCACGACGATGGGCGTCGCCGATATCGTCGACAGCCTTGTCGTAGCGTTTCTGATCTATAAAGCGATATGGTTTGTCAGGAGGACGAATTCCTATAACCTTGCAAAGGGGATCATCGTCTTCCTGCTGGTGATGCTGCTGGCAGATCTCTTCGGACTGAAGATGATCAGCTTCGCGCTGCGAAAAGCGGCCGAGCTCGGCCGGATCGCGCTCGTCAGCCTTTTCCAGCCGGAGCTGCGGCGTCTGCTGGAAAGGATGGGCAGCGGCTTCTCCGCCTCGCGCGGAGAGATCGGCACGGAGATCGATTCCGCCATCGCGCACACCGTGCTGGCCTGCACGGAGATGTCCGCGTCGCGCAC
Organism: uncultured Clostridia bacterium; assembly: GCA_947167725.1. Taxonomy (GTDB): domain Bacteria; phylum Bacillota; class Clostridia; order Oscillospirales; family Oscillospiraceae; genus Limivicinus. Next base: position 681 of record CAMVJF010000270.1, read on the forward strand.
CGGCGCGCTCGTCATTTTCGAGCGCAGCGTCAAGCTTAACGAGATCATGAGCACCGGCACGATCATCAATGCCGATACGAACGCGGAGCTGATCAAAAACATCTTTTTCAATAAGGCGCCTCTTCACGACGGCGCGCTGATCATCCGCGACGGACGCATCGCCGCCGCCGGCTGCGTGCTCCCGCTTACCAAAAGCACGAATCTGAGCAAGGAGCTCGGCATGCGCCACCGCGCCGGCATCGGCCTGAGCGAACAGTCCGACGCCGTCGTCGTTATCGTCTCCGAGGAGACAGGCTCCATTTCCGTCGCGATCGACGGCATGCTCAAGCGTCATCTCACCTCTGCTACGCTGGAACGGCTTCTTCGTTCCGAGCTGATCGTGGAAGACAGCGGCAGAGACCAGCGCGGTTTCAAGCAGGTTTTGAAAAAGCTCTTCAAGGGGAAAAACAATGAAAAAGACGAGCATAATGAGAAAACTGTATAACAGCCGGATCTTTTGGGCGATCGTCGCCGTGCTTGCCTCGCTGTCGCTGCGGGTCTATGTCATCGGCCAGGAGACGCAGGAATATAAACGGACCTTTCCGGGCGTCAAGGTCGAGCTGGTGGGAGAGGACATCCTCCTCAACTCCCGCAACATGGTCGTCACGGATCTGAGCACCAGCACCGTTACGGTCGAGGTCTCCGGACCGAGAAGGATCGTCGGCTCCTGGAGCTCGGACGATCTGACGGCGCAGGTCGACGTCAGCAAGCTGACGCAGTCGGCCTTCACGTCTCTTCAGTACACGGTGAAGTTCCCCGACGGAACAGACACCAGCGGCGTCAAAACGAAGTCCAAAACGCCCGAGACCGTCAACTTCATGGTTTCGGCGCAGACGAAAAAGATCATCCCCGTCGTCGGCAGCTTCGAGGGAAGCGTGGCGGAAGGCTTCACAGCCGAAACGCCGGAGTTCGAGCCTTCCGCGATCACGGTTTTCGGCCCGGAGACCTATCTGAAAAACGTGTCCCGCGCCTGGGTGACCTACGGCAACGGCGAGATCAACAGCACCTATTCCGTCGATATCGGCTATCAGCTGCAGGACGACGAGGGCAACGAGTGCTCGACAACGGGCCTGAGCTTTTCCGACGACACGGTGCGCGCGACGCTCCGTATCCTTGCGGTCAAGGACGTTCCGCTGAGCATCGACCTGATCGGCGCAGCCGGCGCGACCAGCGCCAACACCAAGATCAGTATCGAGCCGGAATCGATCACCCTCGCCGGCGATACATCTATCCTGTCCGGCCTGAACCGTATTTCTCTCGCTACGATCTACCTTGGAGACTTTGAGAGCACCTTTACAGGCGAATACAGGATCCTTTACGACGACGGGCTGAAGAACCTCTCCGGGATCACGGAGGCGAAGGTCGATATCGAGATCGTCGGCCTGGAGACGCGCAGCTTCGCCGTTCAGCAGGAAAACATGTCCTGCATCAACGTTACGGACGGCTATTCCGCGGGAGTGCTCTCGGAAAGCCTTGTCGTCAAGCTCCGCGGAGCGAAGGAACAGATCGAGCAGGTCAGGAGCGAGAACATACGCGTCACCGCCGACCTGAAGGACTACAACACCTCCGTCGGCCAGTACATGCCTCCCGTCAGGATCTCCGTCGACGGCTTCCCCGACGTCGGAGCGATCGGAGATTATACGATCTCCATCGAGATCAGGAAGGACTGAACATGACACAGGAAGGGATCGTTACCAAGCTTTTTGCAAATGGTATGGCTGAAGTTGCTGTTACAAGAATGTCAGCCTGCGGAGGAAACTGCGGAAGCTGTGAAAGCTACATGCTTCAAAACGAGGTTAAGGCAGTGGCAAATAATCTGGCGGATGCCCAGCCCGGTGAGAAAGTTCTGATCGAAAGCCGATCGGCTGCTGTGTTTGGGGCGGTGTTCCTTGTGTAT
>CAMVJF010000271.1 GCA_947167725.1 uncultured Clostridia bacterium
GTTCTCGTTGGACAGACCGTTGGGGTCGGAAAAATGCGTATGCGTGCATCCGAGCTCCTCGGCGCGGCGGTTCATCAGCGCGACGAAGGCGGACACGCTGCCGGAGACGCGGTGGGCCAGCACATTGCAGGCCTCGTTGGCGCTGTGCACCATCGCGCAGTAGAGCAGGTCCTCATAGCTGATGATCTCGCCGGGTTGGATGTTGGAAGTGCTCGAGGAGGTGTCGAGTCCCGCGAGACAGTCCGCCTGCGCGGTGACGCTCTCTTCGAGCGTGACCTCGCCGCGTTCGAGCGCCTCGACCGCGAGCAGCACGGTCATGATCTTGGTCAGGCTCGCCGGCGAGCGCTCCTCGTCCTTGTTGCGCTCATAGAGCACGCGCCCGGAGTCGAGATCGACGAGCACGACGGCCTTGGCGCTGTCAAGCACGGGCTCGCTGAGCGCGCAGGCCGCGGGCGCGGAGAGGGCGAAGAGCAGGCACAGGGAAAGAAGAAGGGGAAGAATTCGGATTTTTTTCATTTTGCTCTCCCGTTTTTCACGGAATGTGATATAGTAGTGATATTATAGTGTCATTATAAAGTTTGCGAGAGAAAATTGCAACAGCAATCCGATCTCCCTTCCGAGCAAAGGAGGACGCCCATGAAGATCCTGGTGGTAGACGACGAGCAGCTGCTCGTCAAGGGCATCAAATTCAACCTCGAGAGCGAGGGCTACAGCGTGGACTGCTGCTACGACGGCGAGGCCGCCGTCAACATGGCGCGGGAGAACAGCTACGATCTCATCATCCTCGATCTGATGATGCCGAAGAAGGACGGCCTGCAGGCTTGTCAGGAGATCCGCGGCTTTTCGACCGTGCCGGTGATCATGCTCACGGCGCGCAGCGAGAGCTCCGATCTGCTGATGGGCTTCGAGTCCGGCGCGGACGACTATGTGACCAAGCCCTTCGACATCCTCGAGCTCAAGGCGCGGGTGCGCGCGCTGCTGCGCCGCGCCTCGATCGCCGTGCCGCAGAACGGGCCGACGAGCGTGCTCAAGCGCGGCCACATCACGATCGACTCCGAGCGCCGCAGCGCCTACAAGGACGGCAAGGCGGTGGAGCTGACGATGAAGGAGTTCGATCTGATCGAATTCCTGATGAAGAATCCGGGCCGCGTCTACAGCCGCGAGAGCCTTCTCAACCTCGTGTGGGGCTACGACTACCAGGGCGACACCCGCACGGTCGACGTCCATGTCCGCCGTCTGCGCGAGAAGCTGGAGAAGAATCCCGCGCAGCCGGAGTTCATCGTGACCAAATGGGGCGTCGGCTACTATTTCGCCGACTGACGGAGAGCGCGAAATGCACAGTATACGCATCCAGCTTATCACCTTCATCGCGGCCGTGCTGCTGCTGTTCCTCGTCGTGCTGAACATCTACCCCATCACCTCCTCGCGAGATCTGATCTTTCAGGAGAAGCGCAGCGCCCTCTCGAGCCAGGCCGCGGTCGTGGCCTCTTCGCTCTCCGGCCTGGACCGGCTCGGCCCCGAGAGCGTGGGCGAGGTGCTGCAGCTGCTGGACCTCGGCGGTTTTTCCCGCACGATGGTCACGGCGGCGGACGGTCTGGTGGTCTATGACGACGGCGGGGCGAGCGGCGAGCGGAGCGACAATCCCGACGTCCTCTCCGCGCTTGCCGGGGAGTGCGTGTTCCGTTCGCGCTTCACGGAGAAGGCCTTTTCCAGCTCCTATTCCATGCCCGTCACGAGCCGCGGCGCGACGATCGGCGCGGTGTATCTCTGCGAGTATGACAGCGAGCGCGCGGAGCTGATCTCGGTCGTACAGGGGCGCCTGCTGCGCTTCTCGATCGCGATCGGCGCGACGGCGCTGGTCTTTGCGGGCCTGTTTTCGACGGTGCTGCTGCGCCGCATGCGCCAGCTTGTCGAGTCGATCCGCATCGTCGCGCGCGGCAACTACGCCCACCGGCTCAAGACCAGCGGCCGCGACGAGATCACCGAGCTCGGCAACGAGTTCAACCAGCTCACCGAGCGCCTCGAGGACACCGAGAAGCAGCGCCGCCGCTTCGTCTCGGACGCCTCGCACGAGCTGAAAACGCCCCTCGCCTCGATCCGTCTGCTCTCGGACAGCATCGTCCAGAGCAGCACCATGGACGACGGCACGATGCGCGAGTTCGCCGCCGACATCGGCAACGAGGCCGCGCGCCTGCAGCGCACGACCGAGAAGCTGCTGGATCTCTCGCGCCTGGACGACGGGGTGCAGGTGATCCCCGAGCCGGTGGCCCTCAAGCAGACGACCGTGGACGCCCTGGCGGTGCTGCGCCCGCTGGCGGCGGAGAAGGACGTGAAGTTCCGCTGCGAGCTTGACGACGGCTGCGTCGTCATGGCGAACACGGACGACATGTTCCACATCGTCTTCAACCTGATGGAAAACGCGGTGAAGTACAACGTTCCCGGCGGCTCGGTGCAGGTGAGCGCGAAGAACGAGGACGACCGGGTGCTCCTCACCGTGGCGGACACCGGCATCGGCATCCCCGAGGCCGACCGGCTGAACATCTTCAGCCGCTTTTACCGTGTGGACAAGGCCCGTTCCCGCGCCTCGGGCGGCAGCGGCCTGGGCCTGAGCATCG
>CAMVJF010000272.1 GCA_947167725.1 uncultured Clostridia bacterium
TGCGTCGGAAACGGAGGCAGCGCTGATGGCAAAAGCACAGTACGGCATCCTCCGCTTCGCCAAATACAAGGGGCTGGAGATCGGCAATATCGAGGCCCACAACGAGCGCACCAAGGAGACCTACGCCAGCAATCCCGACGTGGATCTGAGCCGCAGCAAGGACAACATCCACCTGATTGAGCCGCAGGGCAAGTACCGCTCGGAGGCGGAGGATCGGATCAAAGCATGCCAGTGCCCCCGGGTTTGCTCCAACAGCGTCCGGGTGGTGGAGACACTCGTCACGGCGAGCCCCGAATTCTTCGAGGGCAAAAAGCCGGACGAGATCCGCGCCTACTTCGAACACGCGCTGGGCTTCCTGCAAAGCCGGATCGCCCCGGAAAACTTCATATCCGCCGTCGTGCATATGGACGAGAAAACGCCCCATATGCACGTTTCTTTTGTCCCGATCACGGAGGACGGGCGGCTGAGCGCCAAGGAGATCGTGGGCAACAAGAAAAAGCTGACCGAGTGGCAGGACGGCTTTTGGAAGCACATGGTCGCCAAGTACCCGGATCTGGAGCGCGGCAAAAGCGCCAGCATCACCGGGCGCACCCACATCCCGCCGCGGCTCTTCAAGGAGAGCGAAAACCTGGACAAGCAGATCCGTGCTGTGGTCGCGATCCTGGACGACACCAACGCCTTCAACGCAAAGAAGAACATGGAAGAAGTCAAGCGGCGGCTGAAAAAGCTCTTCCCCAAGTTGACCAAATTCAAGGAGACGCTGAGCGGCTATGAGAAAGCCTACCGGGAATTGCAGAAGGAGAACGCAAGCCTGACAAGCAAGGTGGGAAAGCTGGAGGCCGACAAGGCAGACCTCAGCAAGCAGGTGAAGGAAAAGAAGCTGACCGAGCGGCTGATGGCCAAGCAGCTGGAGGCGGATTACCAGAACCTGTACCGCCGGGTCAGCCAGTACGCGCCGGAGCTTCTGCGCGGCGTGCCCGACCCGCAGAAAAAGAAGGAGCTGAGCTTATGAAAAGAATACCGATCACCAAGATCCCTCGCCGCCCGGCGGGGGATTACTTTTTGCCCGATCCGGCAACAATCCGAGAGGGAATAAAAATGTCAGCATTGCCCCGGTCCCACTTCCAGCAACTTCATAACGCTGCCTCCGCGGGAAATTCCCATCTGCAAGCTGACGAGATCATGGTATCACAGGTGTTTGACCCTGTCAAGCAGCATGACGCATCCAACAAATGCAATCGACCGGTAATCCAGCACTGCTCAAATAGAGCGCTATGCCAAATATCTTTTATCGCGGTAACGGATCCCTGTTTACCGTGTTCAACAAAGCCTAAGAAAGGAGGGGTTGGCAATGGAATTTAAGGTGAGACTGTTTCTCGGCGACGAGCTGATCGACCCGTCCGATTACGACAAGATCCGGATCAACTGCCCCGACGTGGACAGGATCGTGAACGAGATCTACGAGCGCAATGAGCGCCGCCCGCTGACGAGGGCCGAGCTGGACGCGCTGGACGACGAGCTCGATGATGAGCCGAACGAGCCTCCCGCGACGGGGAAGCCCTCGGTGCTCAAAAAGCTGCAGCGGAACCAGGAGCTTGTGAAGCAGCGGGACGCGATGCCTCCGCCCAAGAGGCCGCGCCACAGAGCGTCGGTGCGGTAAACAGAAAGGCAAAAACGGTATGAGCCGGTCACGCCCCATACCGTTTTTCGCCATACCTACGTTTCGCAGTTCTTACGAGTAAAAATGAAAATCTATTGAGAACGGAGAAAAATCGTGCTATATTACAAACCAAGGAAGGTGTACTTATGAAAAAGACAGAGAGAACCTACCACCTGAAAAACATACTTGAGCTCAAGCACAACATGAAGATCGTCATCGACGAAGCCGTGGAGCTGGACGAAGACGATAATTTCCTCATCAACGTGGGCTACCTCCGCGTGTCCACGGATCGGCAGGCGGATCTGGGCTTCGGTCTGGATATCCAGGAGGCCGATATCGTCCGCTGGTGCACGGCCAACGGCTACAAAAACCTGGTGCTCTTCATCGACGACGGCTATACCGGCACGAACATGGAGCGCCCCGCCCTGCAGGAGATCATGGGCGCGATCACGGATTTCAACAACGGGAAGTCGCACATTCGCGTCAACTCTCTGGTGGTGGCGCGCATCGACCGACTCGGCCGCTCCCTGCTGGGGACCTTGCAGTTCATCCAGGACTACATCGTCTGCGCCAAGGACAGCAAGAACAGCGCCGTCAACCGCAACCGGGAGGACATCAACTTCGTCTCCGTGGCGGAAAACTACTGCCGGATCGACAAGGACAACCCGCAAGGGAAATTCCTGCTGATGCTCTTCGCCACGCTGGCGGAGTTCGACCGCGACCAGATCGTGGAAAAGCTCAAGCGCGGGCGGCAGGCGCGGGTGGCCTCCGGCAAGTGGATGGGCGGCGGCAACGCGCCCTTCGGCTACCGCTACAACAAGGAGACCTCCTCGCTGGAGGTCGTGCCCGAGGAAGCGGAGGTCGTGCGGGAGATCTTCCGCCTGTACATCGAAGAGAAGATGCCGCCGCAGAAGATCGCGGAGCGCTTTCATTTCAGCGGCGACC
>CAMVJF010000273.1 GCA_947167725.1 uncultured Clostridia bacterium
GCCCATATAGGCGAACTGCAGCAGATATTCCGCCGTGCACTCGACGTTCGCGCCGCAGTCGATGAGCATCACGCCGTGCTCGCCCGCGGGCAGCACCGGCGAGAGCGCCGCGCGGCGGATGCCGCGGATGCGCTTGACCGTCAGCGTCGCACCGGTCAGCAGCGCGCCGGTCGATCCGGCGGAGACGACCGCGTCGCCTTCCCCATCCGCAAGCAGCTTGAGCGCGACGGCCATTGAGGAGTCCTTTTTGCGGCGCGTGGCCGTGCTGGGATCGTCCTCCATCGTTACGATCTCTCGCGCGTCGACGATCGTGACCGTCTCCGCCTCACCGCTTTCGAGGCAGGCGAGAATGCTCTCTTTCCTGCCGACGAGCGTCAGTTCGACGCCGAGCTCCTTCTTCGCGCGCAGAGCCCCCTTCACGATCTCCTGCGGAGCCTTGTCTCCGCCCATCGCATCGACAATGATCCTCACAGCCGCATGACCTCCTTCTGTTTGATCGATTCGATGATCGCAAGCGAACGCTTGGATATCTCAAGGTTTTTGTTTCTCTTTCCTTTGACGCGCCGGTCCAGGGGGCTGATGATGCCGAAGTTGATATTCATCGGCTGGAAATCGCCCACGCTGCCGCCGGAGATATACAGCGCCAGTGCGCCGATCGCCGTCTCCTGCGGGAAATCCGCACTCTCGAGTCCAAGCGTTCTTGCGGCGGTCTCGACGCCGACCAGCAGACCGGAAGCCGCGGATTCGACGTATCCCTCGACGCCGGTCATCTGTCCGGCGAAGCTGATGCGCTCCTGGCCGCGCAGGCGGTAGTACCGGTCCAGCAGCTTCGGACTGTTGAGGTAAGTATTGCGGTGCATGACGCCGTAGCGCACAAACTCGGCGTTTCGCAGCGCGGGGATCATCGAGAACACTCTCTTCTGTTCTCCCCAGGTCAGATGCGTCTGGAAACCCACGAGATTGAAGAGCGTTCCCTCGGCGTTGTCCCGCCGCAGCTGTACGACCGCGTAATTTGCTTTCCCCGTACGCGGATCGACAAGCCCGACCGGCTTGAGCGGTCCGTAGCGCAGCGTGTCGACGCCGCGGCGCGCCATGACCTCGACAGGCATGCAGCCCTCGAAGACCGCGCCGTCGTCAAAGCCGTGCACCGTCGCTTCTTTGGCGTGCGAAAGCTCCTCGACGAAGGAGAGATACTCTTCGCGGTCCATTGGGCAGTTTACATAATCTGCCGTCCCTTTGTCATAACGGGAGGCAAAAAAGGCGCTTTCCATATCGACGCTCTCGATCGTGACGATCGGCGCGACGGCATCGTAGAAATGCAGATCGCTTTCCGGGCAGAGTGCTGCGATCTTTTCTGCGATCGCGTCGCTCGACAGCGGTCCGGTCGCTATGACGACCTCGCCGTCCGGGATCTCCGTCGCCTCTGCGCGGACGAGCTCGACCAGCGGATGGTTCTGCAGTTTTTCGGTGATGTATCGCGAGAAGCCTTCGCGGTCCACGGCGAGCGCACCGCCGGCCGCCACACGGTTCTCATCGGCGCTTTCCATGATCAGTGAGCCGAGCGCACGCATTTCGGCCTTCAGCAGCCCCACGGCGTTCGTCAGCTCATCACTGCGCAGAGAGTTGGAGCAAACCAGCTCGGCGAAGCCGTCGGAAATGTGGGCCGGGGTTTTCTTCTCCGGTTTCATTTCCACGAGGCGCACGGGAATGCCGCGTCTGACAAGCTGCCAGACGCATTCGCTGCCGGCGAGCCCCGCCCCGAGCACGGTGATCTTATTCATTCTTTTTCCTCGGTCTTTTTCGTCTTTTTCGCGGCGGTTTTCTTCTCCTCCGTTTTTTTCGCATTTGTCTTCTTCGCACCCGTCTTGGAAGCCGCCGCGCTCTTTTTCTTCGCCGCGGTCTTCTTCTGATAGCTCCGCTTTTCTTCGGGGACGAAGTTGGGGCACTCCTCGTTGATGCAGAAGCTCTTGAGCGGGCCGCGGCCGCTGCGCTTGAACATCGTTTTTCCGCAGCTCGGGCAGACGTCCTTTGTCGGTACATCCCAGGTAATAAAGCCGCAGTCGGTTCCCTTTTCACAGGCGTAGAAGACATAGCCCTTCTTGCTTGTGCGCTTGAGGATCTTGCCGCCGCATTTGGGGCATTTGCCCGGCATTTCGACGACGATGGGTTTGGTGAAGGTGCACTCCGGAAATCCCGGGCAGGCCAGAAAGGAGCCGAAGCGTCCCTTCTTGACGACCATTTGCCGGCCGCAGACGTCGCAGTACTCGTCGCTCAAAACATCAGGCACCTTTATCCGCACGCCGTCCATCGCCTTTTCGGCGGCCTTCATTTCCTTTTCAAAGTTCTGATAGAATCTTCCGAGCACATCGCGCCAGCGGGCCTTTCCGCTCTCGATCCCGTCAAGCTCGCTCTCCATCTGATTGGTGAACTGATCTCTCCTCGGTAAGAGCATCGAGCTCGTCGGTGAGCGCGCGGCGTTTTGCGCGGTCCTGCGCTACGGTGTCCTCTCTGTCCTCGATGAGCTTTTTGTCGTTTTCAAGACGTTCGGCGATATCCTGCTTGTGCTTTTCCGCCTGTTGGAGC
>CAMVJF010000274.1 GCA_947167725.1 uncultured Clostridia bacterium
TTCTGCTGCTGAAATACAGCAAGTGGGGCCTCGGCGTACGCGCCACGGCATCGAGCGAGTTCACGGCAGAGCTCATGGGTATCGACACGCATGTGATCACCGCAATCTCCTGGGCGCTGGCCTGCGGGCTCGGCGTTCTGGCAGCCGTCATGTACGCCGGAGGCGGCACGTCCATCTCCGCGGGCTTTATGACGACGATCCAGGTCAACGCTTTTCTGGCCTGTATCCTTGGCGGCTTCTCCACCTTTTACGGGCCGGTCATCGGCGCCGTGCTGATCCCGCTTGCCGCGAGCTGTGTCGGTTTTCTGGCCAACTTCAAGGGCTTCTATGGGATTTCCCGCTGGCAGATGGTCATTGTCTACGTCTTGCTGCTGATTGCCATTCTGATCAAACCCGAAGGGCTGTTCGGCAAGAAGACCGTCAAGAAGGTATGAGGTGAAAGATGGATATTAAGAAAGAATATCTCAGCGCCGCATACCCGGAGGGCGAGAAAAAAGATGTCGCAGCGAACATCCGCGCGGCTTTTGCCAACCCACTGGCGCAGATCGCACTGGTTGGGGTCGTGCTCGCGCTCGTGCAGTTTCTGGCGCTCGGCGGACTGATTTCCTCGGCTTTTGCCTATGCGCTCGGCAATACGCTGATCTACGCGATCGTTGCGATCGGATTTTGCCTGCTGCTGGGCTACTCGGGGCTCGCCTCGCTTGGGACAGCCGGTTTTATCGGTCTTGGCTCCTATGTGGCTTTCTACCTGATCGAAGGCATGGGTGCGCCTTACTATGTCGCGCTCCTTGTGACGCTTGCGGTGTCGATTGCGTTGGGCGTGATTGTCGGCTTCATCTCGCTTCGCATCGAGGGCATCTATCTGGCGATCATGACGCTGGCGCTGGCGGAGATCATCCGAAGCCTGCTGATGGTGCTCAAGGCGACGATCAAAATCAACATCAACAACATCGTTTTATTCGGCGTCAACGTCAACGAGAAAGCCGTCTATCTTCTGATTACGGCCACTTTCATTATTCTCATGGCGCTGACCTCCAATCTCATCCGCAGCCCCGTCGGCCGTGCGATGCTGGCCATGAAGGACAGCACCTCGGCCGCTCAGGCGATGGGCATCAGCCTGATGAAATATCGGCTGCTCGCCTTTGTCATCTCCACGATCTACGCGGCGATGGGCGGCCTGCTGTACATGATGTACGTGCGCAACATGACCACCGCGACCTCGACGCTGCTCACGCTGAGCACGTCGCTGAATATTCTCGGCGCGGTCATCATCGGCGGAGCAAAGTCACTCTGGGGCACGACCTTCGGTACCTTTATCATTTATGGTCTGCAGTCCATGTTCCTGAGCAAAATCCGCTTCTTTGTCGATCATCCTGCGTTTATTACCATGATCACGGGACTTTTGATCATCCTTGTCGTGATGTTCTTCCCGGGCGGCTTTGCCCAGATGCTTACAGCCTTCAGAGGATGACTGCGCAGGAAACGGATAGAAAGGAGGATCCGCGCGTATGTCGATGACAGGAACTGAGCGGCGACTCCTGAAAAAAGCCAGACGGCTGAAGACCGAGATCGAAATGCTGACCGCTTCCCGAGATCTGAGGATCGAGCGGGAAACGGAAAAAACAGCAGCTCGCCGCGCGGAGCAACTCCGGCTGGAAGGGCTGCGGGCGGCAGAGGAAAGCTTTGAAAGTTTAGGCGCTGACGAGATCCGCCGTGCGATCACAGAAAAACGCCTGCGCGAAGAGAACGAACGATATGCCGCGCTCCGCAAGGAGATCCTTCTTGGAGGCTATCTGCTGAGCGACGAGGAAAACGAGGCGCTCGCCTCCGCGCACGAATCACATCTGGAGCGCATCCGTGAGAAGACGGCTGCGGAGCTCGGCTCTCTGTCAAACCCGAGCGGCGGAAAGAAGCTCGAGCTTCCCGCTGTCGCGGAGGAGGGCGCGGCGCCGGATACGACGAAGCTCCGTGAGAGCTGCGACAGAAAAATCGAAAATGCGAAAGAACGCCTGAGAAATGTCGAGCGGCGACTGGAAAGCAGCGGTGCATCGAACCGTCAGGCGGAATTGGAAGAAGGCATTATTCTTCGCATTCAAGATTTGAAAATGTACTTCGGCGGCGTCAAAGCCGTGGATGGGTTAAGCTTCGATGTACATGAGGGTGAAATCTTCGGTCTGATCGGTCCGAACGGCGCGGGCAAAACGACGGTCTTTAACTGTATCACGCAGTTTTACAAGCCCACCGGCGGTACGCTGCTGTTCCGCGGCAGAGAAAATGAAGTCGTAGATCTGACAAAGGAAAAAGTGCACGACGTCATTCTGCATGGAATCGTGAGGACCTTTCAGAACGTGGAGGTGGTACCCGAACTGACCGTTCTGGAGAATCTTCTGATTGCCGGACACCGCCAGTATTCTTCCGGGATCGCGGCCAGCGCCCTGCATCTGCCGAAGCTCCGGCGAGAGGAGGACGTGATCCGCTATAAAGCAGAGAAAGTTCTCTCTTTCATGGGCCTGAGCGCCTATGCCGGCGCGTATGCTTTCGGTCTTCCCTACGGCATCCTCAAAAAGATCGAGATC
>CAMVJF010000275.1 GCA_947167725.1 uncultured Clostridia bacterium
CAGCACCGTGTAGACGACCTCCAGCGCGGGACGTCCCGTCTGGGCCTGGATATCGACGGGGATGCCGCGGCCGTCGTCCGTAACGGTGATGGTGTCCCCCTCGTTGATCGTCACGTTGATATGCGTGCAGAAGCCCGCCAGCGCCTCGTCGATGGCGTTGTCCACGATCTCGTAGACGAGATGATGGAGACCGGACGACGAGGTCGAGCCGATATACATGCCCGGGCGCTTGCGGACGGCCTCGAGCCCCTCGAGGACCTGGATCTGCGACGCGTCGTAATTCTGTTCAAATCTTTCCGTATTCTCTGCCATGTTTTCCTCCGTGGGAAAATGTAGTGTCTGGAATCCTGTGTCCAGCGTCTGGTTGTTGCTTTCAGAAACCGGAGCCCAAACGTTCCTCGGATCGCTTGAGGAGCGTGGAGACGGACATCTGGCTCAGGTATACGCGCTGCGCGCCGCCCTCGCGGCAGACGAGGAAGCTCTTGGGGATATCCTCGGCGGCGTTGACGACCTCGCCCGCCTTTTCGGCGGCGGCGAGATAGCGGCGCGTCAGGTGCGACTGGGACGTGACGTCAAGATCGAAGATGGCGACGATGCTCTCCTGCCGGACGACCGTGCCCTTTCCGAGATGCAGATACATCTACCGCACCCGTCCCTTCTCGACAAAGAAGACCTTGCCGCCGGTGCGCCGGGAGATGCCCTCGTCCTCGCAGCAGCTGATCAGCGTCTGTCCGCCGCCGATGCGGTTGAGCACGAAGGACTGCCGCCCCTCGTCCAGTTCCGAGAGCACGTCGTCGAGCAAGAGGATCGGGTATTCGCCCGTCTCGTCGAGGAAGATCTCCCGTTCGGCGAGCTTGATCGAGAGCGCCGCGGTGCGGGTCTGGCCCTGGGAGGCGAAGGAGCGCGCGCTGCGGCCGTTGATGAAGATCTCGAGATCGTCCTTGTGCGCGCCGGTGAGGCACAGGCCGCTGTCGATTTCGGCCTGGCGGTGCCGCTCCTGATGCTCGCAGATCTGATAGTATATCTCCTTGGCCGGGGCGAAGGGGTCCGTGACGCTGCCGACCGTGCAGTAGCGCAGGCTCAGCGTCTCGCCATCGCCGGAAAACTCGCGGTGGATGGGGGCCGCCGCCTCGCCGAGACGGTCGGTGAAAGCCGCGCGGTAGCGGATGAGCTGGGCCGAGACGCGGCAGAGCGCGTCGGAAAACTCGTCGAGCGTGTCGAGCAGCGAGGGCTTGTCGCGCCAGTCCTTCAGGATGCGGGTCTTGTGCTCGTAGAGACGGTTGAACTCCGCGAGCAGCTCGGCGTACTTCGGGCGGATCTGGCTGATTGCGCCGTCAAGCAAGCGGCGGCGTACGGCCGCGCCCTCCTTGATCAGCTCGAGGTCATCCGGGCTGAAGAGCACGACATTCACCGTGCCCGCAAGCTCGGCGGCGCTTTTCTTCACGCCGTTGACGACGATTTTTTTCGCCTGGCCGGGTCTGAGCGTGATCTGGATCGTCTGGCTGCGCTCACGGGCGAAGACGTCCGCGAGCAGCTCGGCCTCCGGGCTGTCGAAGCCGACGAGCTCGCGGTCGAAGCGCGTACGGAAGCTGCGCGCGCACGAGAGCAGGTAGACCGCCTCGAGCAGGTTCGTTTTCCCCTGGGCGTTGCTGCCGGTGATGACGTTGGTGCCGGGGGAAAAGCTCACGGTCTCCCAGTCGTAGTTGCGCCAGCCGCGCAGGGCGATGCGCTCAACTCTCATCGGACGTGATCTCGACGGTCCTGCCGCCGAATTCCACGCGGTCGCCGGGGCGCAGCTTTCTGCCGCGCATCGTGCAGACCTCGCCGTTGACCTTCACGAGGCCCTCCGTCACGGCGGTCTTGGCCTCTCCACCGGAGGCGAGGAGCGCAGCAAACTTCAAAAGCGCGTCGAGCTTGATGTATTCGGTTGTGATCGCAATCTTTTCCATCATGGCCTTGTGCCGATCCTCAGTCGCCGGCGCGCAGGCGCACGGGCAGGATCATATAGGTGAATTTGTCGCCGCCGTCCGCGGCGCGGACGATGCAGGGAGAGGAGGCGGAATTGAGGCACAGGTCAAGCCTGTCCGCCGCCGCAGCCTTGAGCGCATCCATGAGATAACGGTCGTTGAAGCCGATCTCCATCCCGTCGCCGCTGCCCTCGCAGGAGCAGAGGTCCTCGGCCTTGCCGATCGGGGTCATGCAGCGGCACTCGATCCCGCTCTCGCCAAAGCGCAGACGCACGGGGCTGGAGTTTTTCTCGCTGATGATCAGCGCGACGCGGTCGATGGAGGCCATGAACTCGTTCTTCTCGACCTTGACGGTGAAGCGGAAGCTATCGGGAATAGACTTGCGGTAGTTGAGGAACTCGCCCTCAAGGCGGCGCGAGATCACGACGGTCTGGCCGATCGTGAAGAGGATATGCTTGGTGCCGACGGCCACGGCGACCTCGCCCTCCTCATCGGAGCAGATGTGCTCGATATCGCCGAGGGCGCTGCCGGGGACGACGAAGCTGCAGTCCTCCATGCGGCCCTTCTCGATCTTCTCGCTGCGCTTGGCCAG
>CAMVJF010000276.1 GCA_947167725.1 uncultured Clostridia bacterium
TCCGACGTAGAGCATGCCGACAGTGCAGGTCGCGATCAGCACGAGCACGGGCAGGATCAGGTCGACGACGCGGCCGCGGGGGTTGCCGCTCTCGTCCGCGCCGCCCTCCTGCGCGCCGAGCTCGCCGTTGAGCTGCGCCGCCATCTCGGCGACGCGCATCGGGCCGTAGTCGAACTTCATGCAGGCGAGGGCGATGATGAACACGAGCGTCAGCAGGGAGTAGAAGTTGTAAGGGATCGCGCGGATGAAGAGCTGGATGCCGGAGATGCCGGTGCCGAGGTCGTCGGCCACGCCGGAGACCGCGGCGGCCCAGGACGAAACCGGCGCGATCATGCAGATCGGCGCGGCGGTCGCGTCGATGAGGAACGCCAGCTTCGCGCGGGAGATGCTGTGGCGATCGGTGACGGGACGCATCACGCCGCCGACGGTAAGGCAGTTGAAATAGTCGTCGATGAAGATCAGCACGCCCAGCAGGAAGGTCGCAAGCATCGCGCCCACGCGGGTCTTGATGTTCTTCTCGGCCCAGCGGCCGAAGGCGGCGCTGCCGCCGGAGCGGTTGACGAGCGCGACGATGATGCCGAGCAGCACGAGGAAGAGGAAGATGCCGGCGTTGTCGGCGATCGCGGCGATCAGGCCGTCGTTGATCACGGTGTCGAGCGTGCCGACGGGGTTGAAGTTCGCGACGAACAGCGCGCCGAGCAGTACGCCCGTGAACAGGGAGACGTAGGCCTCCTTGATCAGCAGCGCGAGGACGATCGCGAGGATGGGGGGCAGCAGGGCCCATGCGGTTCCGTACATGAGGGATACCTCCTGAATAAAAAAATCATGAACAGAGCAGATACTGTTCATGACAGGAGTCCCGCACGGCGGGCTTGTCTGACAGCTCTCCGCCCTTTTTCAAGGGGCGACAGTCCGACGGATATTCTCCGGCAGCCCAGGCATATCCGCTCGGGAAGGCGGACACCCTTCGGCGAGGAGACCCTTCGCACCGGCGGTTCCCGCCGCCTTTGCTGGTGCTACTCATTCTTCTCGCGCCTCTATCAGCTTTGTTCAGTTGCCTCCATTATAATAAATATGCGCCGCTTGTCAACGACACACAGGCGGTTTTTTGCATTTTTGTTGCATTTGCGCGTTTTTCTCTCCTTTTTCCGGCTCTCTGCTGTTCAGCCTGTCAAGAAAAACGGTTGAATATGCATGCGTCCCCCGCTCTCCCGCGGCGAAAAAAAGAGGCGGATCGAAGACTCGATCCGCCAATACAGGGTTGTGGGATAAAGATATGAGCCGATCCTTCCTTTCATCAGGATCCCCGGATAAGCTGTGTCTATACCATAATCCCTTTGCCGCGCTTTGTAAAGAGCGAAGCGGCACTAGTTTTGTCGAATCGAAAAACGGTATATTTTTCCCGCCGCGCGGGCACAATAGAAAGGAATCCACATCGAGAGGAGACTTTTTCATGCTAATGGATCGCATCGCCCTCGCGCTGCTCATCGTCGGCGGCGTCAACTGGGGCAGCGTCGGGCTGTTCCGCTTTGATATCGTCGCCTGGCTCTTCGGCGGGCAGACCGCCACGGTCAGCCGCGTCGTCTACACACTGGTCGGCCTCGCGGCGCTCTGGTGCGTCTCGCTGCTGTTCCGCAGCGACTCGCTTGTCGACGAGGAAGTTTGAGCCATTCGGCAAGGGTCCGCTCCGGCGGGCTTTTCGCCGCGGGAGCTTCCGGCGGCCCATCATAAAAGAGAGTGCCCAAGGGCACTCTCTTTTATGATTTGAGATACAAATACGCGCACAGCGCGGCCTGCGCTGCGGCGAGCAGCGGAAAGCCGAGGCGGAAATACCAGTGCCTCGTCTTGTGACGAAAAAGGAGCATCCCCGCCGTGCGGCCGACCGCGCCGCCGAGCAGCGCGAAGACGAACAGCGTCTTTTCGGAGATGCGCCATCTCCCGCGTCTGGCTTTGTGCTTGTCGAAGCCCATCATCGCGAACAGAAAAATGCTCATCACGGCCATGAGGACAAGCAGATAGCAGGCCGGTGCGGCAGAAAGCTGCGGCATGTCAGGCCTCCTCCAATTCTCCGAAGTACCAGCCGGAGACGCCGTCGTGCTTCACGAAGGTTCCGCGCGAAGTGCGCTCGACGACGCTCACCGTGTCGCCCTCCTTCAGCGGCAGTACATAATCCGTGCAGTCGTTGCAGCCCGTGATCTCCTCGTCCGTGAAAAGGTATTTCGTCAGGATCTCCATCTCGTAGCCCGTGCGGAGATGACGGCAGAGGGAGAATTCCCCGCCCCGGCACAGCACCTGCACCTTGCTGTCGCCCCAGCGGATATAGTACGAGTGCGCGCCCTCGGCCTGATCGTTTTTCACCTTTGCCGTGGGAAAAGGGTCGTAGGCGATCCAGGAAAAATCCTCTTTCCCCTGCGGGAGCACGAGCGCGTTGAGCTGGCCGTCGTCCTTGAGCACACAGCCGCCGTCGATCGAGACGATGTGCCGCGCGCGGTCGACGATCGGATTCGCGTCCACGATGTTCTCGTGATAAAGCACGACCGGCCAGTGGCCGACGATCAG
>CAMVJF010000277.1 GCA_947167725.1 uncultured Clostridia bacterium
GTGCATGATGATGCGCGCGCAAAAATCTCCGCTCACCGACAGCATACCCGCTTGACAGAATGGTTTTTTCAAGCCGGGGAGCCGTGTGAGCTCCCCGGTTTTTTCTTTTTTTCCGGCAAAATCCTCTTAGGAAAGGGATCGACATGATCGAGATCAGACACCTGAACAAGACCTACCACAGCGCGGACAAGGACATCGTCGCGCTCGAGGAGATCAATCTCACGATCCGCGACGGTGAAATCTTCGGGATCATCGGCCTCTCCGGCGCCGGCAAGAGCACTCTTGTCCGTTGCCTCAATCTCCTCGAGCAGCCGAGCGCGGGCGAGGTGATCGTCGACGGCCAGAGCCTAACCGCCCTGCCGCGCCGGGAGCTTTTGAAGCTCCGCCGCTCCATCGGCATGATCTTCCAGAGCTTCAACCTCCTCGAGCAGCGCAGCGTCCTGCGCAACGTCTGCTTCCCGCTCGAGATCGCGGGCGCGAAGGGAAAGGAGGCGCGCGAGCGGGCGATGGAGCTGCTGGCCCTCGTCGGTCTCGCCGACCGGGCGGACGCGTATCCGGCCCAGCTCTCCGGCGGCCAGAAGCAGCGCGTCGCGATCGCCCGCGCCCTTGCGACGAGACCGAAGTACCTGCTCTGCGACGAGGCGACCAGCGCGCTCGACCCCACGACGACCCGCTCGATCCTCGAGCTGCTGCGCGAGATCAACGAGACGCTGGGCGTGACGATCATCGTCATCACCCACGAGATGAAGGTCATCGACCAGATCTGCGACCGCGTCGCGGTCATCGACCACAGCCGCATCGCCGAAGAGGGGAAGGTCAGCGAGGTTTTCACCAATCCCCGCTCGCAGATCGCGCGCGACCTGATCATCCCGCGCGAGCGCACGGTGCTCGAGACCGAGGGCGGCAAGCGCCTGCGCCTCACCTTCGACGGCGAGACGACGGCCGGGCCGCACATCGCCGAGATGATCCTCGCCTGCCAGGCGCCGGTCAGCATCCTGCAGGCGAGCACGAAGGAGCTCGACGGCGTGATCTACGGATACACGATCATCGAGCTGCCGAAGGACCCGCACCAGGCGGAAAAGATCATGATCTGGCTGCAGAGCAGCGAGATCCCATGGAAGGAGGTCGAGTGAGATGCTCAGCGATATGTTCGTAAAGCTGTGGAACAACGGGATCCTGCAGCGCGGGATCTGGGAGACGGTGTACATGACGCTGCTCTCCACGGCGATCTCCTATGTCATCGGCCTGCCGCTCGGCGTCGTGCTGACGGTCACGGACAAGGGCGGCCTCCGCCCGGTCCCCTGGCTCAACCGCCTGCTCGGCGTGATCGTGAACTTCTTCCGCTCGATCCCCTTCATCATTCTGATGGTCGCGATGCTGCCGGTGGCGAACTGGATCGTCGGCACCTCGCTCGGCAACAAGGCCATGATCGTGATGCTCGTCATCGCGGCCTCGCCCTACATCGCACGCATGGTCGAGAGCTCGGTGAAGGAGGTCGACGGCGGCGTGATCGAGGCGGCCCAATCCATGGGCGCGACGAACTTCCAGATCGTCCGCAAGGTGCTCCTGCCGGAGGCAAAGCCCTCGCTGATCATGGGCGCGGTCATCTCGATGGTGACAATCCTCGGCTACTCCGCCATGTCCTCGACGATCGGCGGCACCGGCCTGGGGCAGATCGCGATCAGCTACGGCCATCAGCGCTTCAACCCGGACATCAAGTGGATCTGCGTATTTCTGACTGTGATAATCGTCCAGATTATTCAGGAGCTGGGGACCGCCATCGCGCACCGCAGCGATAAACGCATCAGGCAATAAGAAATAGAAGAAAAGAAAAGGAGAACAGACATGAAAAAGACAATCGCTCTCATACTGGTCGTCGTCCTCGCGCTCTCCCTCGCCGCCTGCGGCAAGAGCGCCGCGCCCGCCGCGAAGGCCAAGCTGACCGTCGGCGCCAGCTCCACGCCCCACGCGGAGCTTCTGGAGATCGTAAAGCCCAAACTCGCCGAGCAGGGCATCGAGCTCGACGTCGTCATCTACGACGACTATGTGCTGCCCAACACCGCCCTGCAGGACGGCACGCTCGATGCGAACTACTTCCAGCACACGCCCTACCTCAACAGCTTCAACGCCGCCAACGGCACGGATCTTGTCTCCGCGGGCCTCATCCACTATGAGCCCTTCGGCATCTACTCCAAGACCGTGGCGTCCCTCGACGCGCTTGCCGAGGGCGCGACCATCCTGGTCCCGGACGACGAGTCCAACCAGACCCGTGCGCTGCTGCTCCTCGCCCAGGAGGATCTGATTGTCCTGCCCGAGGGCGCCTCGGTCGAAAACGGCGTGAGCGTGCTCGACATCGTCGACGCGAAGGGCTACCATGTCCAAGCCGCTCAGGCCGACGCGATCCCGAGCCTGCTCGACAACGCCGACGCGGGCACCGTCGCGGTCATCAACTACAACTACGCGCTCAACGCCGGCTTCAAGACCAGCGACGCGCTCGCCATCGAGGACGCTTCCAGCGACGCGGCGCAGACCTACGCCAACAT
>CAMVJF010000278.1 GCA_947167725.1 uncultured Clostridia bacterium
GAGAAGGGCGACGATGGTCATGGCGTTCGTAAAGAGCAGCAGGCGATCCTTCGGGGAAGAAAAGGCTTTCACCGCAGGATAGGCCAGGGAGACGACGATATGACTGAGAAGGATCGAGGGGCGGATGTTTTTGAGCTTTTTGAACATGGCTTTCACCTGTCGGGCCTCTTCAAAGGAAGAATCGCGCCCGGTTGTTTTTTATTCAGCCGCGCCGGAAAGCGGGCGCTGCGCATCTCCATCTTAACAGAGGCAAGGTCCCGCGTCAAGAACAAGGGAAGCGGGTCAACAGACGTGCGCAGCCGCACAGGTTGCCAAGGGACGCGGATTGTGATAAAATACTACGGGAATCTTTCTGAAACGGGAGGATCAGGCATGGCAAAAAGCGATTGGTACAAGGAAATGTCCGTCTATCAGATTTGGCCGCGCAGCTTCTGCGACGGCAACGGCGACGGCATCGGCGACCTCTGGGGCGTGCTGAGCAAGCTGGATTACATCAAGTCCCTGAACGTGGACGCGATCTGGTTCTCTCCGCTCTTCCCCTCGCCCAACGCCGACTACGGCTACGATATTTCGGACTACATGGATATCCATCCCGACTACGGCAATCTGGAGGTCTTCCGCCAGGTGCTCGACGGGGCGCACGCGCGCGGCATGCGCGTGTTCATGGATCTCGTCGTGAATCACACCTCCGACGAGCACAAATGGTTCGTTGAGGGACGCAAGGACAAAAACAGTCCCTATCACGACTATTATTTCTGGCGCAAGGGGAGAGTGACGCGCCGGGGCTACCGCCTGCCGCCGAACAACTGGTCGAGCATCTTCGAGGGCGGCGCCTGGGAGTATGACGCGAAGCTCGACGAGTACTACCTGCACGTCTTTGCCAAGAAGCAGCCGGACCTGAACATGGCCAATCCGCGTGTACGCGACGAGGTCAAGAACATCCTGCGCTTCTGGCTCGACATGGGGGTGGACGGCTTCCGCGAGGACGTGATCACCTTCATCGCCAAGGACGAGGGACTGCCGAACTCCTTCCCGCCGCTGCCGGTCGCCAACGGCATCAACCACTACGCCAACCGGCCGAAGGTCTACGAGTACCTCCGGGAGTTCAAGCGCGAGGTGCTGGATTTCTACGATTGCTTCACCGTCGGCGAGAGCCCGATGACCACGTCGGAGGTCGCGCTGAGCTATATCGCGGAGGGCGAGAACAAGGTCCTCGACGAAATGATCTCCTTCTCCCACATGGAGGCCGACTGCTTCATGCTTGACATGATCCAGATGCCCTTCAATCTCGTCAAGATGAAGAAGGCCTTTTCGGAGTGGCAGACCAAGCTGCAGGACAGGGCGTGGAACGCGCTGTATATCGAGAACCACGATCATCCGCGCATTATCAGCCGCTACGGGAGCGAGGAGTACCGCACCGAGAGCGGCAAGATGCTCGCCGCCATGTACATACTCCAGCGCGGGACGCCCTTCGTCTACCAGGGCCAGGAGATCGGCATGCTGAACATCAACCTGCCGGAGCTCTGGATGTATAAGGACGTGATGGCGGAGAACAATATTGACGTCGCCACACGATTCCTGCCGCGCTCGACGGCGATGAAGCTGCTCGCACGCTCGAGCCGCGACAATGCCCGCACACCCTTCCAGTGGAG
The DNA here is from genome assembly GCA_947167725.1 of uncultured Clostridia bacterium. Classification (GTDB taxonomy): domain Bacteria; phylum Bacillota; class Clostridia; order Oscillospirales; family Oscillospiraceae; genus Limivicinus. Next base: position 1,653 of record CAMVJF010000278.1, read on the forward strand.
CGCTGAGAAAAACGCGGGCTTTACGACGGGGAAGCCATGGTTTTTTGTCAACGAGAACTACCGGGAGATCAACGCCGCGCAGCAGGAGGACGATCCCGACTCCCTGCTGAACTTCTACCGCGCAATCCTGAAGTTCCGCAAGGAGACGCCGGTCGCGATCTGGGGCGATTACAAAGAGTATTATCCCAAAGACAAGAATTTCTATGTCTACGAGCGCAGCTACGAGGGCAAGCGCCTGCTGGTGATCTGCTCCTTCACGCGCAAGGCCCTGCGCTTCGAAACGCCCGAGGGCTTCGAGCTGGAGGCGGGACGGCAGGTCTTTGCCAACTATGAGAACAACCCCGTGATCATGAACGGCTTTACCTCAAGGCCGTATGAAATGAGAGTGTATCTGTTTGAGTGACAATGCGCCGCTTTTCCCCGTTGAGGAGAAGGCCTACGCAAAACTGAATATCTCTTTGGACGTCACGGCCAAACGTGCCGACGGCTACCACGAGATGCTGATGATCATGCAGACGGTCTCGCTGTGCGACGAGATCCGCATCGAGCCCTCGCGGGACGGCGAGGTCTCCGCCGTTACCGGCCTGCCCTACGTTCCGGGGGACCAGCGCAATCTCGCTGTGCGCGCGGCGATGAAATACCTCGAGCTGGTGGGCGACGCGGGGCGCGCGCTGAAGATCACGATGCGCAAGTCCATCCCCGTCGGCGCCGGCATGGCGGGCGGCTCGGCGGACGCGGCGGCCGTGCTTCGCGCGCTCAACCGCGCCTGGGGCGAGCCTCTGACGACGGAGGAGCTCTGCGCCGCGGGCGAGACGGTGGGCTCGGACGTGGCCTTCTGTCTGCGCGGCGGGACCGCGCTGGCCTCCGGCCGCGGCGAG
>CAMVJF010000279.1 GCA_947167725.1 uncultured Clostridia bacterium
TCTTGTGGGTGGCGGCGATGGTGGTGATCATGCGGTTGCGCTCGCGCTCTTCCTTCGTCGGGTTGAAGAGGTACTTCTCCCCGTCCCAGCCGAGCACCATGCCGGCGATGGGGCCGTTGAAGGGCACATCGGAGATGGAGACGGCGGCGGAGGCGCCGATCATGGCGGTGATCTCGGGGCTGCAGTCGCGGTCGACGGACAGGACCTCGCAGGCGATCACGACGTCGTTGCGCAGATCGCTCGGGAAGAGCGGGCGCATCGGGCGGTCAATGAGGCGGGAGGCCAGCACGGCCGGCAGGCTGGGCTTGCCCTCGCGGCGCATGAAGCTGCCGGGGATGCGGCCGACGGCGTAGAGCTTCTCGTTGAAGTCGACGCTCAGGGGGAAGTAGTCGATGCCGTCCTTCGGGCGGGCGGACGCGGTGCAGGTGACGAGCACGGTGGTCTCGCCGTAGCGGACGAGCACGGCGGCGTTGCAGAGCTCGGCCATCTTGCCGACCTCCATCGAGAGCGGGCGGCCCTCGAAGTCCATCTCATACTTGCGGTAGTTGGGGAACTGTTTGTTGGTGATGATCATGTGGTCATTCTCCTTTTCTGATTGTTCGGGAAGTTCCCCGCCCCTTTAGCACTTGAAGCGGCGCGCGGCGCGCGTGCGGCCCTTCAAATACTAAAAAGAGGGAACTTCGTCTGGTCTCTCAGGTCACGGGATGCGTCCGGTCATGCAGACAACGCGCCGCGCGCCGGGCGCGGGCAGTGTCTGAGGAAAGAAAAACGTGGAGACATATTCAATTGTCTCCACGTTGAAACCTTCATAACCTTCAGCAGATGCGGGGGAAGGCCGAGCTCCGCAGATTACTTGCGGATGTTCAGCTTTGCGATGAGGGCACGGTAGCGCTCGATGTCCTTCTTCGCGAGATAGTCGAGCATGCGGCGGCGCTTGCCGACGAGCTGGTACATGCCGAGACGGCTGTGGTCGTCGTTGGGGTGCTGCTTGAGATGCTCGGTGAGCTCGCGGATACGCTCGGTCCAGATGGCGACCTGAACCTCGGGCGAACCGGTGTCGTTCTCGTGGGTGGCGTTGGCGCTGATGACGTTGGTCTTCTTCTCTTTGGTGATCATGGTGATTACCCCTTTCTTTTTTTGTGCTATACCCTGTGTCGGAGCCTCGGGCGGAAAGGACACCGCGGATGGCGGCTTGCCCCGAAGCGCGGAGCACGGGCGCGGACTGTGTTATACTACCATTGAAAACCCGGGAAGTCAAGGATTTGTTTGCTTTTTTCGCGTTTTGTTTTCCCTTTGCGGGCGGACGGAGCGCGGAGGCCGTACGCCGCGAGGAAAAAGGCGCCCCGACGGAGCTCCGTCGGGGCGCCCTGCTTTGCGTGATGCCTTGTGTCAGGCCGGGATCACTCGTAGAGCCCCTTGAGCTTCATCAGATGCTCGAAGCGGGCCTTGGCGTTCTCCTCGGAGGCCACGAACAGGGTCTCTGCTCTGTTCGGGAACTCGCGGGTCAGACGGCTGTAGCGCGCCTCGTTCATCAGGAACTCGCGATAGCCGCCGGCCGGCTCCTTGGAGTCGAGCGTGAAGGGCTTCTCGGCCGCCGGGTTGTAGCGGAAGAGGTTCCAGTAGCCGCACTTGACCGCCTTGTCCATCTCCTTCTGGCAGTTCTCCATGCCGCCCTTGATGGAGTGCATCTCGCAGGGGGCGTAGGCGATGATCAGAGACGGTCCCTTGTAGGCCTCGGCCTCGACGATGGCCTTGAGGGCCTTCATCTTGTTCTCGCCCATCGCGACCTGCGCGACGTAGACGTAGCCGTAGGTCATGGCCATCTCGGCAAGGCTCTTGGACTTGATCTCCTTGCCGGCGGAGGCAAACTGCGCCACCTGGCCGATGTTGGAGGCCTTGGAGGCCTGGCCGCCGGTGTTGGAGTACACCTCGGTGTTGAACACGAAGATGTTGACGTCCTCGTTGGAGGCAAGGACGTGGTCCACGCCGCCGTAGCCGATATCGAAGGCCCAGCCGTCGCCGCCGAAGATCCACATGGACTTCTTGTTCAGGTAGGCTTTCTTGTCGAGGACCTCGCGGGCGAGCCTGCAGGCGTCGCACTCGCAGCCCTCGCACACGCCCTCCTCGAGCGCCTTGACGAGCGCCTTCGCGGGCTCCTGGTTGGCGTTGCCGTCGTCGTAGGTCTCGATCCACTTCGCGGCGGCTTCCTTGATGTCCTTGTCGCACCACTCAACGGCGACGAGCTCCTCGACCTTTGCCCTGACGTCGGCGCGGATCTTCTTCTGGGCGAGGTACATGCCCAGGCCGTGCTCGGCGTTGTCCTCAAACAGGGAGTTGGCCCAGGCGGGACCCTTGCCTTCCTTGTTGACGGTGTACGGCGAGGTGGCCGCCGGACCGCCCCAGATGGAGGAGCAGCCGGTCGCGTTGGAGATCAGCATGTGGTCGCCGAAGAGCTGGGTCACGATGCGGGCGTAGCTCGTCTCGGCGCAGCCGGCGCAGGAGCCGGAGAACTCGAGGTAGGGCTGAG
>CAMVJF010000280.1 GCA_947167725.1 uncultured Clostridia bacterium
TGACGCTGGATTTCGCGAAGCTGGAGTATATCTCCTCGGCGGGTCTTCGCGTCCTGCTTGCAGCGCAGAAGACCATGAACAGGCAGGGGAGCATGAAGATCGTCCATGTATGCGACACCATTATGGAGATTTTTGAGGTCACGGGCTTTCTGGATATCCTGACCATCGAATGACAAAATGAAGAAAAAGACAGAAAGGCTTCGCGCCAATCTCTCCTTCAACATCATCGGGGCCATTGTGCTCGTGCTCGTGCTCTTTGGCGTCCTCGTCAGCTTTCTCGGCTTTGCCAGTTTTACCGAGGCCTTCAAAAGAGAGTATGAAACCACCACCTACCACATGGCGGACACGGCGACGACGCTCGTGAACGGCGACCATCTCAAGGCCTATCTCGCCGGGGAAGAGACGGAGGAGTACCGGCGCTCAAAGCAAAACCTGGACCTCTACTGCAAGAAGATCAACGTTTCGCTGGTCTATGTCATCGACGTGGATACGAGCGACTACGGCAGCTTCGTCTCCGTTTTCAATTCGGTGAACAACGAGGTGGACGACAGCTCCTATACGGAGTGGGAGCTCGGGCACAAGCGGAGCACGACCAACGACGAGTATCGGCGGAAATACCGGGCCATCTACGAGCAGGGCTCGGCGTGCGAGACGGTCTACCGCCTCAAACCGGGCGACGGCGCACACCCGCATATCACGACCATGGTGCCGGTGAAGGACTCCGCGGGCGAAGTGAGAGCCATCCTCTGCATACAGCGCCCCGCCCGTGAGATCCGCGAGGCAAGGAGGCCTTATCTGCGCAACATCGCCCTGTCGACGATCCTGCTGGCGCTCGTCTCTTCGACGGTTGCCGCGCTGTTTATCCGCAAGCAGTTCGTCGTCCCCATCCAGAAGGTCTCCGACGAAGCGACGCGCTTTGCAAAGGAGAACACCAAGGGAGAGCCGCTCGGCGAGATCAGCAAATTCGAAGAGTTTGCCAGGCTCGCGCACTCCATCGACACGATGGAGACGGACATGGTCAGCTATGTCGAAAACCTGACCACGTTCACGGCGGACAGAGAAAGGATCGTCACCGAGCTGTCGCTTGCCGGCACGATCCCGGATCGTGAGGATTTCGATATCTTCTGCGCCATGGATCCGGCCAGAGAGGTCGGAGGCGACTTTTACAATTTCTATTTCGTCGACGACGATCATCTGGCCCTGGTGATCGGGGACGTATCCGGCAAGGGGATCCCCGCCGCCCTGTTCATGATGGTCACCAACATCCTTATCAGCGACCGGACGCGCATGGGAGGAAACCCGGCGGAGATCCTGCGCTTCGTCAACGAGGAGATCTGCGCTCACAACGAGGTCGAGATGTTTGTCACGGTCTGGCTGGGGATCCTGGAGCTTTCCACGGGAAAGCTCGTCGCCGCCAACGCGGGGCACGAATATCCGGCCATCCGGCACGCGGACGGCGCCTTTGAACTGCTCCGGGACAAGCACGGCTTCGTCATCGGCGGCATGGAGGGCGTGCGCTACCGGGAATACGAGCTGCAGCTTGCTCCCGGCGACAGGATCTTCGTCTATACCGACGGCGTTCCGGAAGCGACGGCACCCGACAACACCATGTTCGGAACGGAACGGATGCTCGCCGCGCTCAACGAAGTGCCGACGGGCTCGCCCGAGCAGATCCTGAAAAAGGTCCGAAGCGCGGTGGACGATTTCGTAAAGGGCGCGGAGCAGTTCGACGATCTGACCATGCTCTGCCTGGAATACAAGGGCGCAAAAGCGCAGGAAGAAACCCTTATGTCTGAAACGAACAAAACCGAACTGACGCTCGCAGCCGCGCTCGAAAACCTCGACACGGTACAGAGCTTTGTCGCCGAAGCGCTGGAGAGGGCGGGCTGTCCTCTCCGCACGCAGATGCAGATCGAGGTCGCCGTAGAGGAGATCTTCGTCAACATCGCGCAGTATGCCTACGCTCCCGAAACGGGCGACGTCACCGTCTTCGCGGAGGTCTCCGGAGATCCCGCCGTCCTGACGCTGCGCTTTTCGGACGGAGGCATTCCCTACGATCCCCTTGCGCGGCAGGACCCGGATATCGGCCTCCCGGCGGAGGAGCGGGACATCGGCGGCCTGGGCGTCTATATGACGAAGCAGTTCATGGATGAGCTTCACTACGAATACCGGGACGGCCGGAACGTCCTGACCATGAAAAAGACGCTTTGACGAAAACGTCGCGCCAGACTCCGGATCACGCAAAAAAAGAGGAGCTTTCAGGCTCCTCTTTTTCCCGTGTACTGTTCATGGAGACCCGGGACTCCGCATGACGGGCAAACGGAACGCCGCGGCAAAGAAAACGCGTTTTCTGTGACATTACTGTGATCGAGCGCGTGGTATCCTGTGTTCAGAAAACACGGGGAAAACGGCGCAGCTCTGCTGCACGCTTGAAAAGGAGAAACGATCATGGGTATTTTTTCGGACATCCAGAGATTCCACGGCGCGGGCGAGCGCCCGAACGAGAACGTCCTTGAGCGCTTC